>JAAYGZ010000272.1 GCA_012727515.1 Desulfovibrionales bacterium | reverse complement strand
GCTTCATCGTTTCTGGGTTTGCAGGAAACTAAATATCTTCTGGATCGCATGGAAGAGCGCGCCCCGGATCTGGTCCGCGAAGCAACCCGGCTCATGCCTACCCAGCGCATCGCTGAAATTTTTCAGCGCCTGGTCCAGGAACAGGTGTCTATCCGCGATTTGCGTAGCATTCTCGAAGCATTGGTTGAGTGGGGGCCCAAGGAAAAAGATACTGTCACCTTGGCAGAATATGTGCGCACAGCCTTAAAGCGCCAGATCAGCTATATGTATTCCAAGGGTCAGAACATGCTGCCAGCCATTCTTATGGAACCGGCAGTGGAAGAAACTATCCGCAAGGCAATCCGCCAGACTTCGGCTGGTGCATTTTTAGCCCTGGAGCCAGAAGTAACACAGCGATTTATGAAAGCAGTCAATGAAGCTGCCGGGCGCTACAAAACCAGTTCACAAAAGCCAGTGCTGGTTGTGTCCATGGATATTCGTCGCTATGTGCGCCGCCTGATCGAAGGCGAACACTATGAACTGGCTGTGATTTCCTATCAGGAGATTACGTCAGAAATTTCCGTACAACCGGTAAACAGAATCCGCCTCTAGTCACTGCGGCGCCTACAAAGGACAGGCCATGGAACCTACTGCCTTAAATTATGCTGTGCAGGCCCTGTACCTGGTGCTTATGCTCTCCCTGCCGCCCATTGTGGTTGCCTCGGTTGTGGGTATTGTCTTCAGCCTGATCCAGGCCATTACCCAGCTTCAGGAACAGACATTGTCTTTTGGAGTTAAACTCATTGCTGTCATTATTACTCTGTTTTTGATGGGAGGATGGCTGGGTGGAGAATTGCTGCGCTATGCAGCAGAGATATTCAATAACTTTTATATGTTGTGATTGCAGCGCAGTGATGTGTTTTTGCAACTCGTACTTGTCAATATATCTGTGCATATCTCATTATTTTGTATAGAAATTTATGAATATAGCTGCTTTTTTACATAATCTGAATGCTGCAGATACTATTTTTGCTATTTTGTTGGGACTGCCGCGTCTTCTTCTTATAGTGCAGACAGTGCCTTTTATGGCTGGGTCCATTGTTACCGGACAGATTCGCATAGCTGTTACCTTTGCGATTTATTTATTTCTTCATCCCATGCTTGTAACAACCCTGAGTGCGCCTGAAAGCCTGTCTCTGTCAGCCGCAGGATATTATGGAGTTATCCTGCTTAAAGAAACATTACTCGGTTTTCTCATTGGTTTTGTAACTGGTATGCTTTTCTGGGCAGTACAAAGTGCTGGTTTTTTTATTGATAACCAACGCGGTGCATCCATGGCTTCTGGCGCTGATCCTTTGTCCGGACAGGAAACTTCTCCCTTAGGCTCTTTTATTTTCCAGTGCGCTGTGTTTATTTTTTTTACTGGCGGAGGCTTTGTCGCATTTTTAGGCCTGGTCTATGCGAGCTATGAAATCTGGCCAGTGCATTCTCTTTTACCAGCAGGCATCTTTGCACAGGGCATGGACATTCCCATTTTTTTTGCTGGCCGTGTGGCCTGGCTCATGGCCACCATGGTGCTTTTGTCAGCTCCTTTTGTGGCTGCCTGCTTGCTTACTGACATGGCGCTGGGGCTTATTAACCGTTTTGCAGCTCAGCTTAATGTGTATATTTTAGGTATGCCGATCAAGAGCGGATTGGCGATGTATCTGGTTTTTCTATCTTTTGGAATTTTATTAATTCAGGTCACAGGGCTTTATGAGACAATAGCCACGGATCTGCATTTTCTGGAACAACGTATCCATGAGTGAAAAAACCGAACAACCAACCCCGAAACGCCTGCGCGAAGCTCGTGAAAAGGGCGATGTCTGTAAAAGCCAGGATGTTCCTGCTGCGCTTTCTGTATTAGCCATAGCTGTCTATCTTGTGGTGAGAAGCGATGCTATTTTTGAAACTCTGTCTGTGATGACTGTAGCTCCCATGAATGTCATGGCTCGTCCATTTGCCGAGGCCCTGCCATTGGCCAGCACAGTTGTTG
>JAAYGZ010000271.1 GCA_012727515.1 Desulfovibrionales bacterium | reverse complement strand
GCCTGGCCACGGCCTGGATCAGTTCGTGCTGGCCCTTGACCCGATCAAAGCGCCCAAGCAAACCCACAACAAAATCAGCAGGCCCATAGCCCAGTTCCTCACGCACACGCTGGCGAGCTGCCTGGTCTGGAAAAAAAACACTGGTATCTACCCCGCCCAGAATTTCATGCACGTTCTGATCAGGCGTGCCAAGGCTGGAGCGAAAATGCCTGGTCATGCGGGAATTGGTGGTAATAACAGCGTTACTTACCGTATTGTGCAGCCAGCGGTTAATAACATTGGCCTTGGGCAGGCGCTGATCTCCCCTGGTGCGCACCAGCCTGAAACTGCCCAGTTCGCGTTGAAGCAGGCCCCAGAGCACAAAGCTTTCTCCACGGTGGCAATTAACCACATCAGGCTGAAACTCACGCACCAGACTCTTGAGCTGGGAATAAAGCCTGACTAGCCCCCAGGGAGTGGTTGTGTTCAGGGGCAAAAAACGCAAAGGCAGATTCCAGCGTGCCCCGGCCTGAGCGCACAATGTGTCTGGCAGCACCAGGACCAGAGTGTCGTGCCCGGCTTCAAGCAACAGGCGACTCAGGTACATGGCGTACCAGGCAGTGGCATTAAACCAGCGCACATTAACAACCTGGATGGTTCGCATGACATATATTTCCGTAATTATTCCAACATATAACAGAGCGGATGTTCTGGGGCGGGCCATTGATTCAGTCCTGGCCCAAACCTGGACTGATTTTGAACTCATTGTCATTGATGACGGCTCAACTGATGCCACGGCCACAGTGCTGACTCAGCGCAAAGACCCACGCATTAGGAGATTGTACCAGGAAAATAAAGGGGTCAGTGCAGCGCGTAATCATGGCATAGCAACCAGCAGTGGCAGTTATATCGCGCTTTTGGATTCTGATGATTACTGGCTGCCCACCAAATTGGAGCAGCACATCGCTTTTATGCGTGAAAGCGGATTTACCATTTCTCAGACAGAGGAAATCTGGATTCGTAATGGTGTGCGCGTCAATGCCTGCGCCAGGCATGGCAAACTGGCTGGCTGGTTTCTGGAAGACTCCTTACGCCTGTGCCTTATCAGCCCGTCCTGTGTCATGTTCAGCCGTCATGTATGGAATGAACTGGGGCCATTTGATGAGCGGCTTCCAGCCTGTGAAGACTACAGCTTGTGGCTGCGCATTGGCCTGCGTTATGCTGTTGGTTTGTTGCCCCAGGCCCTGACCATAAAAACAGGCGGGCACGCAGATCAGTTGTCGCGCTCAATTATTGGCCTGGATTTGTACCGCATCTATGCCATGCTGGACGCCCTTGGCACCATGCACATGCGCAGTGAGCAAAAAATGATGTTTGTGACTGCCTTGCGTGACAAAGTGCGGGTGTATGCCCGTGGCTGCATCAAGCATGGCAAAGACGAAGAAGCCGTGCGGGTCTGGGAACTGGCCGCACCATTTTTGAGATCAGAAAGCGCTGATTAAATCTTGTACAAAGATCCAGCGTTTTCGTGTCACGACCACATGTTACGAACAAATGCTGATCCTTGTCTTTATGGAAAAACATTTTAACAATCGCAATGTGATAGACAATTTTTAGCTTGCCATTCCAACCGACTGCGACCGCGAACAAAGTGCGGCGGGTGGCAGGAGCAAAGGAATCTCAAGATCACTTCGACAGACTCAGGTGTAGAACTTCTGATTCAATGACAATCAGTTTTATTTGCAGACCTATAGATTGCCACATCGCTCAATGAATACGAATGCACGCCAGTATTTTTGGCATCAATATCTGTCGCACTCGCGCGTTTATTAGATAG
>JAAYGZ010000270.1 GCA_012727515.1 Desulfovibrionales bacterium | reverse complement strand
GTATTGGTGTCCGGAGCATGGCGCAACACAAAAGCCTGTTCACTGGTCGCAGAACGCATTTCTTCCAGGGCAAACCAATGGGCTGATGGCGGCATACGTTTGTCCCGGACCATTTCCTGCCGAGCATCCAGGCACATATCTGCCATGGAAAAATTGTTCGGGCATATAACTTCACACTCCCCGCATAAGGAACAGGAATTGATAAAGGTATTGGCCTGGCGCATGCCCTGGACAATGGCCAGGTTATTAAAAATTCGACGGGCATAGGTTTTAGGATAGCCATCGTATTCGCGCAGATACACGCAGTGCTTCACGCATTCCAGGCACTGGCAATCCAGACAGCGGCTGGCTTCTGCCACGGCTTCTTCTGTGCTCAGACTCATGCCCTGGGGCGTAATGCGCGGGACAGAGGCAATATCTTTGGTCTGGGTAAAAAGTGCAGTCTGGCCATGACGCAAGGGCACCCGGCTTGATGTAAGCGATGCTCCCTGCAAGTAGCGATCAATGGATACTGCGGCTTCCCGGCCTTGGGACACAGCCGAGATAAAACGATGCTCCCGGTCTGCCAAACCTCCGCTGAACCATCCCTCCTGGGCCAGGGCCAGGGTCTGGGCGTCAGGAGCGCCAAGCGTGGCCACAAGATCCGGGGCCAGCTCATCATCCTGGCCCACATACACAGCATCAGCCCCATGACTTGCAGCCAGGGCCGTATCCACCACCGCCACAGAGACAAAACTGACACGCAGCGCTTGCAGCCGGTCCAGTTCAGCATCTAACACAGAACCTGGCAGCACATCTTCATCCAGTTCCTGCAGCCACCCACCAGGGCCCTCGCCCACATGATACACGGTCACTGGATAGCCTTTTTTAGCCAGATCAAAGGCCACGGTCAGGCTGCTTGGACCTGCCCCAAACACAGCGACCTTCTTGGGCCTGGCAGGAAGGCGCATGACTTTGCCTTTGGTCTGGCTGGTCTGGACGCATACTTGCTCCAACGCTCCAATGGCCAGACTCCCGCCCAGGTCTTTGCGCAGGCAAAAGTTCTCGCACGGAGCTTCGCACAGCCTGGCAGTAATGGCTGCCAAGGGCATGTTTTTTTCCAGCACTGCCCTGGCCGCATCCACCTTGCCTGCTGCCATGGCCAGGACAAAAGCTCGTGCATCAACGTTTACAGGACATCCAGCCCGACAGGCTGGTGGTTCTTCCTGAATACATTTGGCTTCCCATTGTCTGAGTTCCTGCTGATCCATGCCTGCTCCTTAGAAATAAAAAAGCCCACCGGACGTTTTGCGCGCCCGGTGGGTTGTTCATCAGATGCTTATTTCTTCATTGCTGCCAGGATTTTTTCCGGCAGAGCGGGGATTTCGCGAACGCGAGCACCGCACGCATTGTACACGGCGTTCAGAACCGCTGCATGAGGAGCGGTCAGGGGCATTTCGCCAACGCCAGAAGCGCCAAAGGGGCCGTCCGGACGAGGAGTTTCCACGTAGATGATCTCAATGTCATCCGGAATGTCCTTGATATAAGGGATACCGGCGCCACGCATGGTGGCATGGGCTTTGAGGTCTTCATAGTCTTCAGTTAAGGCCAGACCAATACCCTGGGCCACGCCGCCATAAATCTGGCCGTCCACCAGGGAGAAGTTGTTGCCCTTACCGATGTCGCCGACAATGACCATTCTCTCAACCGTGGCCTTGCCTGTGGCAACTTCCACAGCCACTTCAGACAGGAACAGACCGTACATATAGCAGCAGAAGGGGCTGCCCTGGCCGTTTGCATCACAATCCTTGGCCGGAGCGGTCCACTTGCCGTTGTAGCGCAGAGGCAATTTCTCAGCGACCATTTCATCATATGTGCGGAACGTGCCATTGGGCTTCTGCATGGCCTTGAGCAACTGCTCGCAGGCATTGATGATAGCCTGTCCGGCCATGACCTGGGAACGGCTGCCACCAGCAGGACCGGTGTTCGGAGCCACGCGGGTATCGTTCATGACCAGGCGAATCTTGTCTGGCGTAATGCCCAGGGGACGCAGAGCCTCGTGAGCCGTGCCCAGGGTACCCATGTCAGCGCCCTGCCCGTGATCCTGCCAGCAGTCGTAAATGGTCACAGTTCCGTCAGCCATCAGTTCAGCGTCAGCAGCCGAGCTGTCTGGTCCGTCCAGGCCCGCGCCATATACACCCAGAGCAATGCCCGCACCGCGCTTGATTTCAGCGGTGGACGCAGCGGCGGCGCGTTTTTTGGCTTCTTCGTACTTGGGCCGCATGATGTCGAACATCTCTGGCAGGCTGTACACTTCAGGATCCTGGCCCGTTGGGGTGGTGGAACCCTTTCGATAAATGTTCTTGTAGCGCAGATCAAAGGGGTCCATGCCCAGCTTTTCAGCCAATTCGTCCATCAGGGTCTCAGACGGAAACTCGGCTTCAGGAGCGCCGTACCCACGGAATGCTGCGCCCCAGCAGTGGTTGGTGCACACAGTACGGCCTTCGCCTCGGATGGCCGGAATATCGTAGCCAGCACCAATATACTGAGCACCGCGCAGGGTCAGCAGATCACCGAACTCAGAGTACGGACCATGGTCAACGGTCCAGTCGGTTTCCATGCCCAGGAGTTTGCCATCCTTGGTTGCGGCCAGGCGCACATCGGTCCAGAATGGTGAACGCTTGCCTGTGTAGGCCTGCTGTTGACGGTAGTCATACACCAGATTCACAGGGCGGCCAGTGGCCAGGGCTGCTGCGCCAACCAGGGCTTCCATGGTCGGGCTGAACTTGTACCCAAAAGTACCACCAGCAGGGTTCTGCACCAGGTGCAGCTGATCTGGTTCCAGGCCCAGGCCAGGAGCAATCATGTACAGGTGCAGGTGCAGTCCAATGGACTTGGAATGAATGATCAGTTTGCCGTCATCATCAATGTAGGCAAAGCCGCAGTCCGGCTCAATGGGCAGATGCGGCTGACGGGAGGTATAGTAGCTGCCTTCAATGACCACATCGGCTTTATCAAAGATAGGCTTGGTTTCCTCACCCTTGGCAATCTTCTGGATGTAATAGACATTGGGTGTGCCGGGATGAATTTCAATGGCGTCTTCAGCCATGGCTGCCGGAGCGCTCATGTATTCAGGCAACTGTTCAATCTGAACTTTGACAGCCTTGGCCGCAGCTTTGGCCTGTTCTTCGGTGTCAGCGCAGACAATGGCAATGGCGTCACCATACTGGAAAATCTTTTCGTCGCACAGAATCGGACGATCCCAGCCATCGCCAAGATTGCTTGGGAAGGTGATCAGACCAGTGATGCGGTTTTTGCCTTTAACGTCCTTGTGGGTCACAACCTTGAAAACACCGGGCATCTTCTCGGCTTCGGTCGTGTCAATGGACAAAATCTTGGCGTGAGACACTTCTGCCTGCACCAAGGCGCACTGCAGGGTATTGGCGGGCAGTTTCAGGCCCAGGTCCGCGCCAAAGTCCAGGGTGCCGGTGGCTTTAGCCAGAGCTGTGGGACGAGGATAGCGGGTGCCCCAGACAGAACCGTCCTTGGGCATCTTGAACTCAAGATCTGACGCGCTCTTTTCGCCGCGCAGAACCTTGGCTGCATCCATGACTGCATCTACGAGTGGCTTGTAGCCGGTGCAGCGGCAGGCATTACGATGCTTCTGGAACCAATCGCGCACTTCGTCGCGTGTGGGCTTGGGATTTGTGTCCAACAGGCCCTTGGCAGAGACGATAAATCCAGGCGAACAGAATCCGCACTGGGCACCGCCGTGGAGCATCCAGGCCAGCTGCAATGGATGGGGATTGGCTGGTGTGCCAATGCCTTCAATAGTGGTGATGTCTGCCCCGTCTGCAACGCGCTTCATCTTGGCTGCACAGGCACGCACAACCTTACCGTCCATGATGACAGAACAAGCGCCACACTGGCCCTCGCCACAACCTATTTTAGTGCCGGTCAGGCCCAGGCTTTTGCGTAGCACATTGGCAAGGGTTTCCTCAGCGTCAACCACCAGTTTTCTGGCAATACCGTTGACCACAATTTCTTTTTTAATCATTCCAGCTCCTCCGATAAAAACGTGAATGGTACAAACAAATCACAAGGTTTAGAGTTTTCCAAAGCCACAGGCCGGGTAATGACAGCTTGGGCAGCTCTCACATAACCCACCGTGACCAAAGGCAACAATATCTTTGCGTGTCAGGCGCTCTCCGGTTAGCAGCCTGGGCACAACAAGATCAAAAATACTGGCTTTATAGTACATGACGCAGCCAGGCAGGCCCACAACAGGCACATCACCCAGATAGGCCAGCATAAACATGGCCCCTGGATAGGTTGGCGCGCCATACGAAATCACCTCAGCCCCTGTGGCCCGAATAGCCGCAGGAGTCTGATCGTCAGGGTCAACACTCATGCCGCCAGTAACAGCAATAAAATCAGCCCCGCGCTGCACCAGGTCTGTAATGGCATGAGCAGTCATGGAAACCTGGTCAGAAACAAAAACCTGGTCCACAACAGCAGACCCAAGACTGGAAAATTTTTTTGAAAGAATTGGTCCAAATCCATCCTTGATACGGCCAGTAAAAACCTCACTGCCCGTGGTCACAATGCCAACTCGCGCCGGCCTGAGGGGTCGGACTTCAATCAGCGGCGCACAGGCCTGGCACACAGCCTCTGCCTCGCACAGCAGTTCTTCAGGCACGGCCAGGGGAATGACCCTGGTGCCGCCCACTGCCCGGCCCGCAGCAACAAACTGACCTGTGTGAATAGTTCCAAAGGTCACATCTGTAATGCTGTTCAGTTCAAACAGAGCGGGCACATTTATGGTGAGCACTCCATCATGGCGTGCAGTCAGGGTGACCTTGCCTTCACTGGGAGAGCTTAAAGTCAGGCCCTGTCCAGCCGCTGCCCTGGCCAGGCGCAGTGCACATTCATCTTCATGAACATAGCCATCTTTGGGATCAAAAACATAAAGATTGGCCTTGCCTATATCAAGCAGGGCCTGAATATCTTCAGGCCCCACAATATGGCCCCGCCGAAAGGCCGGGCCTTTGCATTCTCCGGGAACAATGCGGGTGATGTCATGACACAACACCGTGCCCACAGCCTCTTCAACAGGAATAACTTTCATATATCTCCACATAGTTTGCTATCAGTATGTGTACTTCAGGATGCGTTACAGCGCCCAATCTGCCTGGTCATAACCACTTATGTCTTTTTTGACACAATACAGGGTATCGCAAAAACAAGGCCAACTTCGCCTGGGCCATGAAAAATCACCTAATATACAGATAACTGACTGAAAACATAGTATAGTTCAATAAAAAGCATTCCAGCAATCAGGCTTTACCAGGCCTTCAACACCCTGTGTATGCCCAGAAGTGGCGCAAAGAGAAGCACCTGGTCCAGCAAATTTGTGCCATAACGATACAGATACATTTCTGCACACGCCCTGGCTCTGCTCAGGCCCGCAGCTACCTCTGGCTCTGCCCATGCTCAAACCAGCCCCGATGCACCAGTATTTGAGAAAAGGCATGGTACCTGCTACCCTTTTCTCTACCCTATCTCAACAAGGAGTTTATATGCATATTGCTATCACCGCACAGAGTGCAGACCTGAACAGTCTGGTATTTCAGGAATTTGCAGCCACACCTTTTGTACTCATTGTCAATGTGGACACCATGAACTGCACGCCCATCGCCCATACATGCGCACCACAGTCTGATGAAGACCTGGCGCGTATTATTTTAGAGCACAACTGCGAGGCCGTGATTACAGGCAAACTCACTGAAGCTGCCTTTACTCTGCTGGCCAAAAATCATGTCACTCGCTATGCTGCCGCAAACATGACTGCGGCCTATGCCCTGGAAGCCATGGAGCGCCGGGAGCTGCAACTTATCCGCAATCCTGAAGGCACGGACGAATGCCACGGCACGCCCCCTGAGCTTGATGACCTGCGCGTGTGCAGCGAGCATCATCACTAAAATAATTGCCCAATAAAAAAGCCTGGACCCACACCGTAGTAGGGTCCAGGCCACTCTGCCTGAGACCTGTATCGTATCAGACCAGTCGATATTCACCACGCCCAACTGCTGATCCTGAGCGGAGTGGAAGATTTTTTTCTGCGTAACTTTGAATGTCTTCTGTAAAAATCATACGCGCCTGATCCAGAGCAGCCTGCTCCACAGCACTGAACCAGGCCATAAATTTGTCACGCAATGCCCGGCCCTTGGGTGTCAGGCGATAGCCCCCGCGCTTTGTGCCCAGAGTCTCAACCAACTCAACGCCCAGGGCTTCTTCTGTTGCCCGCAATTTGCCCCATGCTGCCCGGTAGGACATGCCCAGTGACTCGGCAGCCTTGCGCAAGGAGCCATATTCTTCAATACGATCTAACAGCATAACCCGGCCCATGCCAAAATAGACACTCTCTCCGGATTCCAGCCATAAATGCATACGCACAGTAGTTTTTTTCATTCTGAACTCCCTGTTCATTTGCAAAATGGACACTTGGGATACGTGCAGCGCTTACACTGCATACACATGCCACCATGCCCCAGACGAGCCAGATCCCGTCGATTGGGAGACAATCCGGCCAAAACCCTGGGCAGAATAATATCCAGGCTGGTGGTCTTGAAATAAAGGGCGCACGCTGGAACGCCAATCACATCCACATTGCCGATATTGGCCACCAAGGTCATGGTTCCGGGCAAAACAGGCGCACCATAGCGCATCTGTTCCACCCCGGCATCAGCCAGGCCCTGCCTGGTCATATCGCCTGGGTCCACAGACAGGCCCGCTGTGGTGATCAAGAGTTCTACTTCCTGCGCAAGCATACTACGCACTGCCGCGCTGATACGCTCCCGATCATCAGGCACAATATCAGTGGCCACAACCGGGCAGTCATAGGCCTCGACCTTGGCACGAATAACAGGAATAAACTTATCTTCAATCAGGCCCTGGAACACTTCTGTTCCGGTAACCAGAATACCCACATTGCGCTGGTGCAAAGGCCGCACGTCCACCACTGGCGCACCTTCCAGAGTGGACAGGGCTTCGGCCAGAATATCCTGAGCAAGATACAACGGAATGGCCCGCGTTGCTGCAATCTGCTGCCCTGCCTCCACCACGCTGAAACCATGGCGAGTCGCGCACATAACCCCTGGAATGCCATTCAGGCGTTCAAGCACAGCCTCATTAATGGTCAGCAAGCCCCGTTCCTGGGCAGTCATGGTGACTTTACCCTCACGCGGTGCACTTTCGGCATTCACACCTGGCCCGGACAACGCATGGGCCAATTGCCGCGCCACATCATCTTCATGCACCCAGGCCGCATCTGTCTGCCCTTCATCCACATAGACATCAAAGCGTCCCATGCGCTGCAAACGGCAGACATCGCCCACATCAAGTTTCTGCCCCCGCGCAAAGGCTGCGTCTTTACTCTGTCCCGGCTCAATATGAGTCATATCGTGCAAGGCCGTATGTCCTGCCACGTCTTCAACGCGCACGGTGCGCAATTGCGGGCCCTCAAAACCCAGTTCGCGGCGGTTATGCCCGCCAATCCAGCCTTCAT
>JAAYGZ010000269.1 GCA_012727515.1 Desulfovibrionales bacterium | reverse complement strand
GGCTTGCCAAGCTGCAGAACAATTGCGCGTTGTGTCTGATCCACAATAAAAATACATTGCAGGAGCACAAACACAGCAATAGCAAGGCCGATAACAGTTACTTGTACGTTTTTCATTACTGTCCGCCTCCTTCGCCAGCGTTCTTTTTCATGGGGTCTGCCAGACGGTGCAGGGGCAAGTAGGGCAGGATGCGGTTCATGGATTCGTCAGAAATGATAATTTTATCCACTTCAGGGCGAGACAGAACTTCTTCCATGGTTTCCAGGTACAGGCGCTGTTTGGTAATGTCCGGGGCTTTACGATACTCTTCCAGTACAGCCAGAAAGCGAGCACTTTCGCCTTTGGCCTGACGGATTTTTGATTCCCGGTAGGCCTGAGCCTGGTTCACAATGGACGCTGCCTCACCACGAGTGCGCGGGATAAGGTCGTTTTCATAGGCTTCAGCTTCATTGATAAAACGACTTTTGTCTTCCTTGGCGCTGGCCACGTCTTTAAAGGCATCCACTACCTGGTGGGGCGGATGAACGTCTTTGAGCTGCACAGCAATGACTTTGATCCCAGCGTCATAACTGTTCAGGATACGTTGCAGCAGGTCACGCGCGTCATTTTGAATGGACAATTTGTCTGTGGTCAGAACTGCGTCAATGTTGTTGTATCCAACCACTTCGCGGATGGCTGCTTCTGAAGCATCTTTGACTGTTTTTTCCTGATTGGAGACGTTAAAAAGATAATTTTGTGCATTATCAATAACATACTGTACAGTAAACTGCACATCAATGATGTTTTCGTCTCCGGTGAGCATCAATGATTCTTCCGGCACCAGACGCAGATGCCCGGCCCCGACTCCTGATGCTGTTGCACTCCGAAAGCCCACTTCCAGGCGCTGGACCTTGGTTACCTTGGGGGTTTGTACAGATTCGACAGGAAAGGGCGCCCTGTAGTGGGGGCCAGGGTCTGTAACCCTGGTAAAGGCGCCAAAACGTTGCACAACGCCAACTTCATCGGGTTCGACAATGTAAATGCCGCTGGCCAGCCAGAGCAGAACAGCGGCAATAACAACAATGCGTAAACCCGGTAAATTTATCTGTTTGAACTGCTTGACTTTGTCTTGCAATTCACCAAAATCCGGTCCCGGTAAGGGGCCTGACTGCCTCTGACGCTTTTCTTGTAGTTTTTCCCAGTCCCAATTCATAATGGGCTCCACTAAAAGACTCTTGGGGTAAGGTCAAGGAATCCCGTTATGTCTTTGTCCCTGGGGTATGAGTGTGTTGACTGTACTTTCACCAAGAGACTTCTATGAACAATGCAGATGTAACAATATATACGGATGGGTCCAGCCTGGGCAATCCAGGGCCCGGAGGATGGGCAGCTGTTTTATTCTGGGGCGCGGTGCGCAAGGAGATAAGTAAAGGCTATGTGGAGACAACGAATAATCGTATGGAAATTCGCGGTGTTCTCCATGCCTTGTCACTTTTGACTCGTCCGTGTCGCGTGGCCGTGCATTCAGACTCACGCTATGTGTGCGATACGCTTTCCAAAGGCTGGCTTGCGTCCTGGATCAAAAATGGCTGGAAAACTGCTGCCAAAAAACCAGTCAAAAATCAGGACCTGTGGGAGCGGCTCATACCGCTGCTGGCCCGGCATCAGGTAGAAATGCACTGGGTCAAGGCCCATGACGGACATCCAGAAAATGAGCGGTGCGATACGTTGGCCAAACAGGCTGCTCTTGGCCCGAATCGCAGTGTGGACACAGGCTATGTGTCTGGCGTGGATTATGTTGTAGTAGTTCAGCCAGGTTCTCGTATCACGAATGCCTGCTGCGGCAGACAAAAAAAATTGACAGCACCAACGCCCCGATATAGCAAGCGCACAACACAACAGGCCCCCATAGCTCAGGTGGATAGAGCACCAGATTCCTAATCTGGGTTTGCGCATGTTCGAGTCATGCTGGGGGCACCAGAATGGTAAAGGCGTTACTCTTGCTCAGAGTAACGCCTTTTTTATATGCGGGCTGCACGGTTGTGCTGATTTATGGAAAAAATTGAAAAAAATGATGTACCGGCCCGTGTCCCTGTCCGATTGTGTGCTGGCTGCCAGCGCGGATAGCGCCTGTTATATACTCTTTGGCCAGGGTTACAGCCTCTTCCATGTTCTTGCCCAGAGCCAGTTGTGCGGCAATGGCTGAAGACAGGGTGCAGCCTGTGCCATGATTGTTGCGGGTCACAATGCGCGGGCTGCGCAGGGCAGTTGTGCGCTGTTCTGCGCCAAGAAAAAGGTAATCCTCACTTTCCTGGCCTTCAAAATGCCCACCTTTGAGCAGAACATTTTGTGCGCCCAGGGTCGCCAGTTCTGCAGCAGCCTCAGCAGCCTGGTCATGGCTGGTAATGGCGCGGCCAAGCAACACTTCTGCCTCCGGCAGATTGGGGGTGATAATGGTTGCCAGAGGGATAAGCTCTGCAACCAGGGCCTTAATAGCCTGATCCTGCAACAGTTTATCCCCGCTTTGCGCCACCATGACAGGATCAAGAACAAGAGTCTGCACCTGGTGACGCTGCACTCCGTGAGCAACTGCGTAAATGAGTTCCGGAGAAAAAAGCATCCCGATTTTAACAGCATCAGCGCCAATATCACTCAGCACTGCGTCTATCTGTGCTGCAACAAACTCTATGGGCACAGGATGAATGGCTGTAACGCCAACTGTATTCTGTGCTGTCAGGGCGGTGATAATGCTTGCCCCGTAACAGCCGTGGGCCGCAATGGTTTTTAAGTCCGCCTGAATACCAGCGCCGCCGCCAGAATCAGAACCAGCAATGGTCAGAACGCGGGGGTAGGTGGATTTGTGCATGATTCCTCCAGGGTTCTTGTGATAATGTGCTTGAGCTCTGCTGCTGCTTGTTGCGGATCTGCAGCAGCCACAATGGCGGACACAACAGCAACGCCGTGACAGCCTGCCCGTAGAACCTGAGGCGCGTTGTGCGCATCAATACCGCCAATGCCGACCACAGGAATGGAGACATGGGCGCGGAGCAGAGCAATACCATCCAGCCCCAGGGGCAGAGCTGTATTTGTTTTTGTTAACGTGCGAAAAACAGGGCTGATGGCGATATAATCTGCGCCATGCTCTTCAGCCTGGAGTGCGTCATCCAGATTTTCTGCAGAAATACCGATAATGGCATCCTGGCCCAGGAGTTTGCGGGCCTCAAAAAGAGGCATGTCTGACTGGCCCAGGTGTACGCCATCAGCGCCCACGGCCAGGGCCACATCCACCCTGTCATTGATAATAAGCGGAACACCTGTGTTGCGCAGAATGTGGTGCACAGAGCCGGCTTCTTCAAGAAAGGCGCGGGTGGTGCTGTTTTTTTCCCTGATCTGCACGCAGGTGACGCCTCCGGCCACAGCTGCTGCAACTATTTCCCTGGTGCTGCGGCCTGGGCAGAGATCACGATCTGTAACCAGGTACAAGGCCAGGCATTGCGTCAGCAACGCTTGATCTATTTTTCTGTCGCGGGACGTGCGCACGGAGGATTGCGGAACGTGGTGTGGTGCTTGCCTGCGCGTTTCAGACACGGAGAACCTCAGCAATGCGACATCCTTGCGCCAGGTCTGCGGGCGTGATCTGATACAGGGCGTCCAGAAGGTGCATCTGGAGTGAGCCAGGACCACTGGCTTTGGCTCCTGCCTGTTCTGCGGCCACAGAAAGATAGGCCAGGGCCGAGGCAGTGGCCATAAGCACATCAGAGGTCGTGGTGAGAAATGCGCCAACCAGGGCCGAGGCAGTACAGCCCGTGCCTGTAACAAAGGGCATGAGCGGGTGTCCGCCTTCAATACGCACAGTGCGCGTGCCATCAGTCACAAAATCCGTTGGCCCGGTCATGGCCAAAACAGTACCGAGTTCACGGGCCAGACCACAGGCTGTTTGTGCTGCGTGGTCCGCAGAATCAGTACTATCCACGCCTTTACCTGATGTTTGTCCGGCCAGGGAAAGAATTTCAGAGGCATTGCCGCGCACCACGCTGACCTGACATTCTGTCAGCAACGTCTTTACTGTGGAGGTGCGCAGGGTTGTTGCCCCTGAGCCAACAGGGTCAAGCACAAGGGGCTTGGCCATTGTGCTTGCATGCTGCCCGGCCAGGCGCATGGCCGCAATCCAGTGTGCATCCAATGTTCCGATATTCAGCACCACCGCACCTGCCAGGGCAACCATTTCAGCAAGTTCATCCGGGGCATGGGCCATGATGGGGGATGCGCCACAAGCCAGCAAGGCATTGGCCGTGCTGTTCATGACAACAAAATTGGTGATATTATGGACCAGGGGGTTGGTCTGCCGAACACGGTCCAGCAGGGAGGCGGCGGTGTGGGCATAGTTGAGCATAAAAAAACCTCGGTACAGCGATAAAGATGCAGCCGAGGCAAGGAGGGGTCTGGAATGCCAGATTTCACAGAAGGGCTTCCCTTCGCTGGTATGACCCAGATCAGGTTCAACGGGTATGATCTCAGGCTCCTCGCCACCCCGGCAATCTGGTGTGCGGCTAAATCAAGCAAACAGTCCTGTCAATGATACATCAAAATGGTGTCAGGCTAACTTCGTAAACCACAAAGTTCTAAGAGAAGAAAGGTGAGGCCAGCTATAAATGCTGACGCAGGAATGGTCAGAACCCAGGCCACAATGAGGTTGCCGGCAATACCCCAGCGCACGGCTGACAAGCGCTTGGTTGATCCAACGCCAAAGACACAGGCTGTAATGGTATGGGTGGTGGAAATGGGGGCTCCGATCAGGGATGCACTGGTAATAACCATGGATGCTGAGAGCTCGGCAGTAAACCCATGCACAGGCTCAAGCTTAAAAATTTTATGGCCCATGGTTTTGACAATTTTCCAGCCGCCCATGGCTGTGCCCATGGCCATGGCCCCGGCGCAGGAGAATTTCACCCAAAAGGGAACATGAATGACATCAATCTGGTGGAAAATAAACAAGGCTAAAGTAATGATACCCATGGTCTTCTGGGCGTCATTTAACCCGTGGCTGGTGGCC
>JAAYGZ010000268.1 GCA_012727515.1 Desulfovibrionales bacterium | reverse complement strand
ATATAGCGGATCGAAATTTCAATGCAAAAAATTATCATTAAGGTCAACTATTTTTTCCCAATAAAGGGGTAATTGCTGTGTGAACGGGGTGCCATTGCTCAATGCGCTCTCTTTACTTCCAGACCGCAATGTGTACAATACACACTCATGAACAGCACAGAACTCATCAGAAAGCTGGAGCAGGATGGCTGGGAACTTTCTCATGTTCGTGGCTCCCACCATGTGTATCGCCATCCAATCAAGCCAGGCCACATCTGTCTGCCGCACCCGCGTAAGGATCTGGGTAAAGGACTGGCTCACGCGCTCTTGAAGCTGTCTGGGTTGAAATAAAGGAGAAGGCCATGAGATATCCTGTTGTTATTGAGCCAGGCGATGCGCATCACGCATGGGGTGTTGTTGTGCCAGACCTGCCGGGCTGCTTTTCTGCCGCAGACAGCGGCCTGGATGAAGCCCTGGAAAACACAAAAGAAGCTATTGTGGCATGGATCGAAGCCGTTATGGATAATGGCGAGGAAGTTCCTGCTCCAGCCAGCATTGAAAAACACCGCGCCAATCCTGAATACGCGGGCTGGATTTGGGCAGTGGTTGAGATTGATCCTTCCATTCTTGATGACAAAATTGAACGTGTGAATATCACGCTTCCGCGCCGCGTTCTTGCCAGACTGGATGCCAAAGCCCGTGCCGTAGGCGAAACTAGGTCCGGCTACATCGCTAAGCTGGCTCTTGAAGCACGAGTCTGAGCAAATACTATTGCCATGCACGAGGGGGCGTCATTGCACGCTCTCGCTGGTCGTTTTCAATGACTTGTTTCAATTTACTCAGCGCGTCCTTAAAGCCAGTGGTACGCATGAAGGATGGGGTTATTTCCACAAATCTGTATCAATGGCTTCAAGTGACACCGTCGCCTGCCTGAAGTTCAGCTCATCAGCCTCACTCCAGGTACCTGCCAGCTCATCAAGATCATGATACGTTGCTGTCCTTTTCTTTTTGTCAAGCCCTGTGGCTTCACGGATCAACCGGATAGCCAGTGCATTCAGGCTGACACCTTGTTGTTGTGACATTTCTTTTAAGGTCTTGGCCAGGTCTTCATCAATACCGCGTAATGTCATTGTTGTCATAGTTGTTCTCCTTCAAAAGCCGGATGTAATGACAGGCCGGCAATATGTGTAAAATGCCTGTCCAAGGTCATCAGGGTTCTTCCATGCTGCATGGCAGATGCGGCAATCCAGATATCATTGACAGGTATAGGCTTGCCTGACTGTTTAAGATTGTTGAAAACAAGTGCAAAAAAGTCTGCTGTTCTTTCATCTGCGTTTAAGAGCTGAACACGAGGTGTATCTAAAAACTGATCCAGCTCGTTACGGTTTTGTGCCTCTTTGTTGCCACCTTTAAAGCCAGCCAGCAGTTCTCCAAACACAACTACATTCATGGCAATAGATTCAGCTTGTTGCATCCAATGGATCACTGTGGAATCATTGCGTTTAAATGCAACATAAATGTTTGTATCAATTAGTATATTCTTCATTTTACTCCCACATTGTTTGATATGACATCACTTTGACTTCATTTTATGAAGTCACTCTGTTTGTGTCAACCAGGCAAAATATTCAGCCACAAAGAATCCCCCTCGCCCTGAGGGAGAGGGGGCAGATTGTCGCGTCGGTATTTGACCTCCTCGCAGTGACAAATTTTTTCCTGACCCTACGAGGACGCTTTTTCTCCGCCCTCCCCTCTGAATACCCCAAGAATCATGCCTGTGCGGCTTTTATTTTTTGATTCTGGCTCAAATTTCACAGCAATTTGCGGATCAAGCCCTTTACAAGCGTATTTTAGGCGTTAGTTAATGCCCACTTTTCAAAAACAGACATTTTATCCTCATAAGGAGTACAGTATGGGCAAAATAATCGGAATTGATCTGGGAACCACCAATAGTTGTGTGTATGTTATGGAAGGCAAAGACGCCAAGTGTATCACCAACCCTGAAGGTGGTCGCACTACCCCGTCCATTGTCGCTTTTACAGACCAGGATCGTCTGGTGGGCGAGATTGCCAAACGCCAGGCCGTGACCAACGCAGATAAAACCATCTTTGCAGTCAAGCGTCTTATGGGCCGTCAGTTTGACGATCCCAAACTCAAGGATTGGGTCGCCAAAAGTCCCTATAAAATTGTTTCTGGCACCAATAATGACGCCTATGTGCAGGTTGGTGACAAAAAATACAGCCCGGCAGAAATCTCCGCGCAGATTCTGCAACGCTTAAAGCAGGACGCAGAAGCCTATCTGGGCGAAACCGTGACCGAGGCCGTAATCACTGTTCCGGCCTATTTTAATGACTTCCAGCGCCAGGCTACCAAAGACGCTGGCCGTATTGCCGGCCTGGATGTCAAGCGCATCATTAATGAACCCACTGCCGCATCCCTGGCCTATGGGGCAGATAAAAAAGCCAATGAAAAAATTGCGGTTTTTGACCTGGGCGGTGGAACATTTGATATTTCCATTCTGGAAGTGGGTGATAATGTTGTTGAAGTTCGCGCCACCAATGGGGACACCTTTCTGGGCGGCGAAGATTTTGACCATGAAATCATTGATTACCTGGTTGCAGAATTCAGAAAGGAAAACGGCATTGATCTGTCCAAGGACAAAATGGCCCTGCAGCGCTTAAAAGAAGCTGCTGAAAAAGCCAAAAAAGACCTGTCCACGTCCATGGAAACAGACATTAACCTACCTTTTATCACTGCGGACCAGAATGGCCCCAAGCACATGACCACCAAGCTCTCCAGGGCCAAACTGGAAGCCATGTGTGAACACCTCATTGCCCGGACCATTGAGCCCTGTAAAAAGGCCCTGAATGATGCAGGCTTGAAAACCAGCGATATTAACGAGGTTATTTTAGTTGGCGGCATGACCCGTATGCCCCTGGTACAGAAAAAGGTTGGGGATTTCTTTGGCAAAGAGCCTAACCGCTCAGTAAACCCTGATGAAGTGGTTGCCACCGGGGCAGCTATTCAGGGCGGTATTCTGGCCGGTGATGTCAAAGATGTGCTTCTGCTTGACGTAACTCGGCTTTCCCTTGGTATTGAAACCCTGGGCGGCGTGTTTACCAGGCTCATTGAGCGCAACACCACCATCCCGACCCGCAAAAGCAATACCTTTACCACTGCCGCAGACAACCAGCCCTCTGTGTCCATTCATGTCCTGCAGGGTGAACGCCCCATGTGTGCAGACAACATGACCCTGGGCCGTTTTGAGCTGACCGGCATTCCGGCTGCGCCACGCGGCGTGCCTCAGGTCGAGGTGACCTTTGACATTGACGCCAACGGTATTGTCAATGTGTCGGCCAAGGACCTGGGCACTGGCAAGGAGCAGTCCATCCGCATCACAGCCTCCAGCGGACTGAGTGAAAAGGATATTGAACGTCTGGTCAAGGAAGCAGAAGCCAATGCGGAAGATGACAAGAAAAAACAAAAGCTCATTGAAGTGCGCAACAGTGCAGACACCCTGATCTATACCACGGAAAAATCCATCCGCGATCTGGGCGACAACGTGGACGCCGCGCTCAAGGCAGATATTGAAACCAAGGCCGAGGCACTGAAAAGCGTTATGGACAGTGATGATGCTGATGCAATTCAGAAATCCATGGACGAACTGGCTCAGGCCTCGCACAAACTGGCTGAACAGCTCTATGCCCAGAAAACTGATGCCGGAGCACAGCATGGCCCGGCCGGTCCTGCTGCTGGTGGCCCTGCCAAAGATGACGATGATGTGGTGGATGCTGATTACACAGAAGTGAAGTAAGCCATTGACACGGCAATTTGCCGCTCTCTATACTCTGCGCCTGGCCCACAACGGGCCAGGCTTTTTTTATTGGTGCGCCCGGTTTATGCTGCGCAAAGCAACAGTCAGGACACGAACAAGGTGGTTTATGATGATCAATGCTGAGTATATTTCCCTGCGCTATACATTGCTGACTTTGCTGGTGTTTTTGGGGCTGACTGCGTGCGCTCCCAAAACAGTTATCCGCTCTGCTCCGGCCCAGCAGCCAGCCTTGCCGGGATACAAGGCCCAAGATCCAGCCAAGGCCCTGGAAAAATATAAAAAACACATGGGCGTGGCCCAGTCAGCGGACACGGCGCGTAATGAAGCCTGGAACAAGTCCGTGACCAACTCCATTCAGATCGGCGAATTTGATCTTGCTGAAACCGCGCTCCAGCAATGGCAGGCAGAAAACAGCGCTGCCACGTCTTCATGGTCCTGGAACCAGGCCAATGCTCGCCTGATTCAGGCTCGTCAGGGTCAATCAGCGTACACTGCCCAGCTTGCGGGACTGGTCAGCCGCACAGATCTGGACTGGACCACTCGTGAGGCAGCAGGTCTGGAACTGGCGGAGCATTACTGGGAGCGAAACCAGTACGGCCAGGCCTTTGAGACTCTGGGCCTGCTCTATGGGGCGGCTCCGGACAAGGGCACACAAAGCGCGTTGGAAACACTGGCCCTGGCCAAGGCAGACTCCCTTTCTGTGGAGACTCTGGATTCCATCCTCCATTCTTTTCCTGGCGCAGACCCCACGATCTATCCCTGGTCCATGCTTGTCTGGTCCGGCAATACCCAGCGTTTGCACGCGGACATGAGTCTGTGGCCCAGCATCTATCCCGGCCTGGCTGAAATTGTGGCCGCAGGCAAACTGGCCAATCAGGACTTTTTTGCAACCAGCCTGCGCAATATGGAGCAGGGTCTGGGCGCAACACCGAGTGCCAATGTGGCGGTGCTGGTGCCTTTGTCTGGCCCCTATGCCCAGGTTGGCTGGAAAATCGCCCAGGGCGCTGATTGTGCCTGGCGTGAGCGCCGGGTTCAGTCAGGCGGAGCCGGGGTCAAAGTGATTAACACTGAAGCGCCAACCATGTTTGAGGATATAAAAGCCCTGCCCCCAGGCACTATTGTTGGCGGGCCATTGCGCAAGGAAGTGTGGGAACGTATCCGCCAGGCCAACCTGCACCATGCCGTACGATTTTTAACCTTTTTACCCGCAGTGGAAGAAGAAGGACTGTATGCCTGGCGTTTTTTCAGCAGTCCAAACGACCAGGCTCGCGCTGTGCTGCGCGCAGCAGAGAGTCTTGACGTGTCTTCGTATGCAGTGGTCTATCCGCAAGATCGTTTTGGCACTGCCATGAGCCAGGTTTTTCAGGATCAGGCAGCCCTGAGTGGCAAAAAAATAAGCACCACGCGAAGCTACGACATCAATGCTCCGCAGACCTGGACCAAAACCGTGGCAGAAGTCTTGCGCACTGCAATGGGCAACAAAGAAGCCATGAACCCTGAGCCGGATTTTCAGGCCGTGTTTCTGCCGGATTCTCTGAGCAGCGCCCAGCAATTGGTGCCCTTGTTTTTTTATTATGAGGAAACCAGGCTTATTTTTCTCGGGCCACAGGTATGGAGCCAGAACGTGGCTGACGCTCATGTGGAAGCCCAGTATTTTGACCTGGCCCTGTTCCCTGGCACCTGGGACCAGGAGAGTGGCTCGCAGGCCACCCAGAAATTGCAGCAACTGATGACCGAGAGTGGAGGCACGGCTGATGCCTGGGCTGCGCTGGGCTATGATTTTGTCCGCCTGGCAACCATGCTGGGAGGGGATGCAGGCCAGAGCAGTGAAGCCTTTAACCAGGCCCTGACCCTGGCAGGCACGCACCTGGCCTGGAGCATGGCCCCCATTCATTGGGAAGCAGGAAAAGCAACCCAGAATATGTTTATTTTTCGGCCCACAGAACAAGGCATGACCCTGGCCGACCTGGAGCAGATGCGTCAGACCCGTGAGGCACGACAGCAGCGCCGTGAACAGCGTCGGCAGCAACTTCAACCTAGCAAGCAGTAACCTGAGGAACCCATGAGCATAACCCCTGACAAGGCCCAGCGCATTGCAGCCCTGGCCAAACTGGCAATAAGTCCGGACCAGGCCATACGTCTGGCCGCCCAGATGGATGATATTCTTGGCTATATGGATACCTTGAACAGCCTGGATACCTCTGGCGTAGAACCCATGTACACGCCGGTTGAGCATGTCAGCGTGCTGCGACCTGATGTTATGCGCCAGGACATCTCCCGCGCAGACCTCCTGCGCAACGCCCCTGAAACCAACGGCGAAAGTTTCGTCGTTCCCCGCATCATTTAAGTATTTGCCGAGGAATCCATGTCTGATCTTTGCCAGCATTCCCTGACCCAGGTGCGTGATCTTTTATGTGCCCGCGAGGTCTCTGCCACGGACGCAACTCTTGCCTGCCTGACACGTATTGAACGTACAGAACCCCATCTTTCAGCCCTGTTGCATGTGGCCGCTGACCAGGCCCTGGACCAGGCCCGCATCCTGGATGCCAAAGGCCCTGACCCGGCCCAGCCTTTGTGGGGCGTGCCCATTATCCTTAAAGATGTTGTGGCCACTGTGGGTATGCCCACAACCTGCGGCTCCAGGATGCTGGAACATTTTGAACCAGTGTGCGACGCCCACTGCGTGACCCAGCTCAAGGCAGCCGGAGCCATTATTCTGGGCAAGGCCAATATGGATGAATTTGCCATGGGTTCTTCCACAGAAAATTCCGCGTACGGACCAACCAAAAATCCCTGGAACCTGGCCCATGTGCCTGGCGGCTCCAGCGGCGGATCAGCGGCCAGCGTGGCTGCGGGACAGTGTTTTGCCTCCATTGGCACTGACACAGGCGGGTCTATTCGCCAGCCAGCCAGTTTTTGTGGCATTGTGGGCATGAAACCCACGTATGGCCGGGTATCCAGGCGCGGACTCGTGGCCTATGGCTCATCCCTTGACCAGGCCGGACCCATGACCCGTACTGTGCGTGACTGCGCAACAGTGCTCCAGGTTATTGCCGGTCATGATCCGCTGGATTCCACGAGCATGACTGCTCCTGTGCCGGATTATGCGGGGCAGATCACCCAGGCCCTGGCCCAGGGCGGATCATTGCGCGGAGTGCGTATTGGTATGCCTGAAGAATACTGGGGCCAGGGCCTGGCCGCAGAAGTGGAGTCCACCTGCCGTGCCGCCCTTGACCTGGCAGTATCCCTGGGCGCGGAAATTGTGCCGCTGTCCCTGCCCCATACCAGGTACGCCATTGCCACAAGCTATATTCTGGCCATGGCCGAAGCCAGCTCTAACCTGGCCCGTTTTGACGGGGTACGCTATGGCTATCGCAGTGCTCAGGCTGAAGACTTACAGGCCTTGTACGTCAATTCCCGCAGCGAAGGATTTGGTGAAGAAGTGCAGCGCCGTATTATGCTGGGCACGTATGTTCTTTCAGCCGGCTATTATGACGCCTATTACAAAAAAGCAGCCCAGGTGCGCCGCCTGATTCGCCAGGATTTTCTGGATGCCCTGCAGCAGTGTGACGTGATCTGTGGCCCGGCCAGCCCGACCACGGCCTTTGCCCTGGGTGAAAACACAACAGATCCCCTGCAGATGTATCTGAAAGACGTGTTCACTGTTGCCCTGAACTTAAGCGGTTTGCCTGGCCTGTGCCTGCCTGTGGGCCTTGGCGCTGACACGGGCCTGCCTGTGGGGTTGCAGTTTTTTGCCAATACCTTGCAGGAAGAGTCTTTGCTGACCGTGGCGGCTCGCCTGGAAGCTCACCTCCCGACCTTGCCAATGCCTGGCCTCCCATACGTGGCTGGCCGATAAATCCAGCCCCTGGCATGACTCGTATTGCTGTTGCCATAAGTGGAGGTACTGACTCCCTGTTAAGCCTGCTTCTGCTCCGGGAATCCGGGGCAGAAGTTATGGCTGTGCACGCCCGTTTTGCGCCCCAGGCTGATGCAGCCCTGGATGACCAGTTACGCGCCTTGTGTGAAAAGCTGGGCATTGCCTGGCATGTGCTTGACCTGCGCCAGGAATTTGAACGCCTGGTGATTGCTCCTTTTATTGCGGCCTATCAGCAGGGCCAGACCCCGAACCCCTGCGCCCTGTGCAATCCGGCCATGAAATTTGGTCTGCTCCTGGACCAGGCCCTGGCCCTGGGAGCCACGGCCCTGGCCACCGGGCATTATTGCCGCCTGGAACAACGCGCTGATGGCCCTTGTTTGGGCCGAGGTCTTGATGCGCTCAAAGACCAAAGTTATTTTTTATCTCTTGTGCCGCGTGAGCGCCTGCGCCATGTGCATTTTCCCCTGGCAGCATGGACCAAAGACCAGGCCTGTCAGGCCCTGGCCCAGCGCGGCCTGAGTGCGCCAGTGCCTGCAGAAAGCCAGGAAATTTGTTTTATCCCGCATGACTACCGGGAGTTTCTGCGCCAGCGTCAGGTCATGCTTTCTGGTCCCGGCCCCATTACCTTGCGTGATGGCACGGTGCTGGGCAGGCATGCAGGTTTGTGGAACCATACTCTGGGCCAGCGCAAAGGCCTGGGCGTGGCCTTTACTGAACCCTTGTACGTGCTGGCCAAAGACCACTCAGGCAATCGGCTTATTGTCGGGCCAAAATCGCAGTCCCTGGCCCGGACAGTGCGCACCGGACCACCCAATTTTTTGCGCAATCCCCAGGACTGGCCTGCCCAGGTTCTGGTTCAGACCATGTATCGCCAGCGCCCGGCCCTGGCCCAGGTACAGTGGAACAGCAACCAGGGCCTGAACATTACCTTTGACCAGCCCCGGCCCATTGCCACCCCAGGCCAGGTGGCAGCCGTGTATTCCCCGGATGGCGATGTGCTGGCCGGGGCCCTGATTGTCCCTGAACCTCTGGAAAATTCATGATATGTTTTACGCCTGACCTCTGTTTTTGCCTGCTGACCCAGGGCTGCAAGGTCAATCAGTACGAATCCCAGGCCCTGCGCGAAGCCTGGTGTGCGGCCGGAATGACGGAAACAGATGACCCGGCTCAGGCAGACATGGTGCTGATCAACAGTTGCGCGGTTACGGAACGCGCCATTTCAGACCTGGCCAAACTCACGCGCACGCTGGCAGCCCTGTGCCCCAAGCCCCGGATCATCATTGCAGGATGCGCAGTGGAAGCCGATCTGGAGCGTATTGCTGCCCTGCCTGGCGTGGACGAGGTGGTGCGCCAGCAGGACAAAACAACTCCAGGCCTGGGCCTGGCCTCCCGGCCTGTGCAGTCTGGAGCGCATTTTCCGCCGCTGCATATTACAGAGTATCACCGTGCCCGCGCTGTGCTCAAGGTCCAGGATGGCTGCTCGCATGGCTGTACCTACTGCATTATTCCTGCAACCAGGGGCGCGTCTGTGAGCCGGGAACCAGCCGCAGTCATTGCTGAGGCCAAGCGCCTGGCAGAAGCCGGAATCTATGAACTTTCCCTGTGCGGCATTAATCTGCGTCATTATGGCCGCGACCTGACCCCGCGCTGTGATTTCTGGGATTTGCTGGCCGCGGTGGATGCTGCCCTGGCTCCGGTCTGCTCGGGACAGATGCGCCTGCGCATCAGCTCTCTGGAGCCGGCAGACCTGCACGCCAAGGCTCTGGATACCCTGGCTGGCTCACGCCTGGTGTGCCCGCACCTGCATTTGTCTGTGCAAAGCGGAAGCCCGGAAATTCTGCGCCGCATGGGGCGTGGCCATTACAGCCCTGAAGATATTTCTGGTTTTGTAGAGGAACTGCGCCGCATCTGGCCTGTTTTTGGTCTGGGCGCGGACTTTATCACTGGTTTCCCCGGTGAAACAGAAGACCATGCCCGTCAGACCAGCCAGGTGGTGCAGGGCCTGCCCCTGACATACGCCCATATTTTTCCCTATTCTGAGCGACCAGGCACAGCTGCGGCGCGTTTTCCCCGACAGGTGCCCGGACACCTGCGCCGCCAACGCGCCAAAGACCTGCGTGCGCTGGTGCAGGACAAACGTCAGGATTTTCTCCGTCATCTGCTTAACCTGCCAGTCATGACGGTTATTCCCGAACAAACCAACCAGGGCGTCAATGAATTTTATGTGGACTGTCAGATTGAGACAACCAGCCAGCTTGTGCCCGGAAAACCTGTCCAGGTGCGCCCGGTGGCAGTTATACAGCAGGGCCTGCGTGTTGCGCAGACAGATCCGGCGGATCAGGAGACCTTGTCATGAGTGTGCCCAGCCTGCCCCAACCAGCCCGTACCGTGCTTTCCGTGCTCAGCGCTCACTGGGATGCGTTCTGGCCAGCCCTGCGCCCTGACCTGGAAGATCTGGCCGGGCCAATTGATTACGAATCAGAGCTCATTCCCTTTACACAGACCAGATACTATGACGCAGAGCTTGGCACGCCCATTGGCCGGCGTATTCTTTCTTTTGCCCGGCCCCTGGCCCTGGACGCCCTGCCAGCCCTGAAACTGGCCACCAATGCCCTGGAATGTGCCTGGACCAGGGCCGGGCGCAGGCTTTTTAACCTGGACCCTGGGTACATCACCCAGGAACGCCTGATCCTGGCCACAGGCAAAAATTTTTCCCACCGCGTGTATCTGCATGACGGCATCTGGGCTGATCTGACCCTTATCTTTCACAAAGGAGACTGGTTTGACCTGCCCTGGACCTTTCCTGACTATGCCAGTCCGGAGATCAAGGCCCATTTGACGATTCTGCGGGAAATGTACAAAACTTCACTGCATTCCACTCACAACAACAAGGACATCCCATGCCCAAAAGTATGACTGGCTATGGCCGCGCTACCACAAATACAGACAACTGGAGCCTGACCTGGGAAATTCGCAGTCTGAATAATCGCCACCTGGACCTGAAGTGGAAAATTCCGCCCACCCTGTATGGCCTGCAGAAAACCTGGGAAGCCGTGGTACGGGCAGTGGCAGCGCGAGGAGGGGTGGAGCTGTTTTTAGGTCTGAAAATTTTAAATCCCGAATTGCAGTCCATAAGCCTGGATACCACCCTGGCCAGTGCCATGCTGCGCCAACTCAGCGCGCTTGCTGCAGAAAATAATCACCCCTTTACCCCTGACTTAAATCGCCTGCTTGCTGTGCAGGGCCTGTGGCGGGACATGGGCAACATTGATAACCCGGCTTTGCTGGCAGACCTTACGGCAACTCTGGAACGGGCTGTGGCTGACTGGGATGTCTCGCGCCAGCACGAAGGCCAGGCCCTGCAGGCAGACCTGTGCGCCCGGTTTGCCACTCTGGGCCAGATGGTTGCGGAAATAAAAACGCTGGCCCAGGGCACAGCTGCTGAACGCCTGGCCCAGATGCAGGAACGTATCAACAAACTTCTGGCAGAAACCAGCATAACCGTGGACCCGGACCGCATGCTGCAGGAACTGGCTGTTTTGGCCGATAAAGTTGATGTGTCAGAAGAGCTGACCCGGCTGGAAATCCATTTGCGCAGCATTGACAACTATTTTCAGACCAGCGAGCCCATTGGACGCAAACTTGATTTCATGGTTCAGGAATGCTTTAGGGAGATTAACACCTGCGGCAACAAGAGTCAGAATACCCAGGTCAGTCAGGTGGTTGTTAATTTTAAGGCTGAGCTGGAAAAATGCCGGGAGCAGATTCAGAATCTGGAGTAGCATGGAGAAAAAAAGGCTTTTAAATATCGGATTTGGCAATGCCGTGGTTGCAAGCCGGGTTGTGGCCATTATTGGCCCCACATCCTCACCCATGCGCCGCTTGCGCGAAGAAGCCAGGCAGGCTGGACGGCTCATTGATGCCACGCAAGGCCGCAAAACCCGCTCCATCATTATTACTGACTCTAATCATTGTATTTTATCTTCTATCCAGGCTGAAACCATCAGCCAGCGTTTTAATTCCGGAGACAGTGATGACTAACTCCACAGGTCTTATGCTGGTTATCTGCGCTCCCTCTGGCACAGGAAAAAGCACCCTTATCCGCCGTCTGACCAATGAATTTTCCAATTTCACCTTTTCCATTTCCTGCACAACCCGGCCACCACGTCCGGGAGAGCAGAACGGCCAGGAATACCATTTTCTCAGCCAGGAAGATTTTTGTGCTCGCCGGGATGCTGATTTTTTTGCGGAATGGGCAGAGGTGCATGGCAATTTTTATGGTACCCCGCGTCAGGCCACAGAAGACGCGCTGGCTGCTGGGCGCGATATTGTCTTTGATATTGATGTGCAGGGAGCCAGACAATTGCGTGCGTCCATGAACCGGGGCTGCTTTGTCTTTATTTTTCCGCCGTCCAGGACAGAGCTGGTCAACCGTCTTACTGGCCGGGGCACAGAAAATGCGGCCACAGTGGCCAAGCGCCTGGCCGGAGCCAAGAAAGAAATTACTGCCAGCCAGAATTTTGATCACTGGATTGTCAATGATAACCTGCACACAGCCTATGATCAGTTGCGTGCCATTTATCTGGCTGAAAAAACACGGCCCTGCTATAATGCGGCCTGGGCCAGTGCTCTGCGCGATCAGTGGGAGGTGACATGAGTGCAACGCAGCTTATTGTGGCTCTGGATTTTCCAGCCCCTGAGCCAGCTTTACAGCTTGCCCGCTCCTTGCGCGGCTCAGTTGCCTGGGTGAAAATAGGCCTGGAACTGTTTCTGTCCGGGGGCCAGCCCCTGCTGGAGTCAATCAAGAATATGGGATTTCAGATTTTTCTGGATTTGAAATTCATGGACATTCCCAATACTGTCCAGGCTGCCACGGCCCAGGCCACTCGCCTTGGTGCAGATATGCTGACCATCCATACCTTAGGCGGAGAAAAAATGTGCCGGGCAGCCCTGGCTGGTCGCGACAATGCCCTGTGTTCAGGGCAGACCCCGCCCCTTGTGGTGGGCGTGACAGTGCTGACCAGCCTTGGCCCTGAAGATCTGGTCTGGAACAATGAAAAAACAAAGGATATTTCTGAGTTTATTGTCCATCTGACCACCCTGGCCCAGTCCTGGAAGCTGGATGGCGTGGTCTGCTCTGGTCAGGAAGTTCGCGCCCTGCGCCGGGTGTGCCAGCCTGAGTTTGCTCTGGTTACTCCTGGAATCCGCTTGCCTGATGCAGCAGCCAGTGATCAGGCCAGAGTCTGCACCCCGGCCCAGGCCATGCGGGATGGCAGTACATTTCTGGTTGTTGGTCGGCCCATTACCCGGGCAACTGACCCTGTTATTGCCGCAGCGCAGTACCTGAATGTGATGAACGAACCTTTTGCAGAGGAATGATCATGCAGGATTCTGAGAACCAACATACCCGCATCAGAGGTGTTTTTTCCTCAGAACGTGTGGCCAAAGTCGGCACAGGGCATACAGTACGCAAAACCACCCAGACCATGTACTGGTATGTGGAAGAAGATGAAAACGGCGTAATCTGGATTCAGCCCTTAAATCCCAATTATGTTCCCTCCGGTCCTAAGCAGGAAGTGGAAAAAGAACAGTTTCTGGAGCAATACGCCCCTGAACCAGAGTTCTACACCTCCAAGGTCTATCCCAACCTGCGCAAACTGAATCAAACCATTGCCAAGGCAGAACGACACCGCAGCAATGGAGATTCCTACAGCGCAGAATATGAATTCGGCAATGCACTCAAGGTGGATGAGGAAAATATCCGGGCCAATTTCGGACTGGGCCTGACCTATCTGGACCGGGGCGACACAGACAAGGCGGATAATATTTTTCAGCGCCTGATTAAGATAGAGGCTGCCTTTGAGGCAGAGCACAAGCATTTATTTAATGATTTTGGCATCAGTTTGCGCAAAAATGAAATGTATGAGCAGTCAGTGGAGTATTATCAGAAAGCTCTGGAACTCTCGCCCCTGGACGAAAACCTGCACTACAACATTGCGCGCGCCTATTTTGCCAAGGCAGATCTGGCCAAAACCATTGTCCATCTGCAGCAGGCATTACAGCTGAACAAAGACATGGACGTGGCCAGGAAATTTTTACTTTACCTGAAAAAAAACAATCTCTTACCTGCTACATTACCCGCGTCAGCGAGCAGTACATCCGGAACCAAAGAAGCACCATGAAAACATTGAGTATAACCCCTTTACTGGAACAGCCTGATTTTGATTTTTCAACCTTTCTTTTTTTGGCCCAGATGGATGAAGTCGGGCCGCAGGAAATGCGCGCAGTTCTGACAACCTGGGAACGCTGGCTGCCGCATCTGAAGGTCTATAAACTGGGGGAGCGCAAAGGCTTTGCCCTGGTCTATCTGGAAGAATGCGTGGAAGAAAATGTGGACACAATCTGGAATGAGTCTGCTGCTGAAGGCTTTAAGCACGAAGCCATTGCTCAGACCATGATCATGGGCACCTTAAAAGCCCTGATGCCTGAACTTGGCGAAAAAGAATGCGCTCCTGTGCCTGAGCCAACCAAACCTTTGCGCCGCACCCTGGAGAAAATCGGCCTGCACATGCAGGAATCCGGGGCCTTGTCGCGCAAATACTCCACCATCACCCCGTATCCGCATCGCTATGGCTGTGAGCGCTGCTACCTCAAGGATAGCTGCATCAAACACATGAACCTGGATTTTTCCAAAATAATGGGTGAGTCAAAAGAATAGCGCAGGGTTTTGGATATGCGTTAAAAAAATAAGAAACTCCTCCTTCTTGGCACGTGGGGAGTTTTTTTTGTACACTCTGCGGCGCGTTGTTCATCATAATCACAGGACCATACAGTGAAATTACGTATTTCTCCCCAGGATTTTCTGGAAGAGCGTTTGTTATCTGCCCATAGTATGCGGGAAGTGCTTTTTGTTCTGGTCAATGAAGCCCGCAGCGTGCTGCCCTATGAGTTTGCGGTTTTTCTGCCAGCACGTCAGGCCCCGGATGCAGAGCTGACGTTTTCCGGTATTGCCAAGGCTGATAAAAATGCTCCCTGCGTTCAGTTTTTACGCCGTCTGGAACAAGTCTGGGAGCCGGACACGCACCTGCTTCAGGCTGCTGATGTCCCGGCTGCTCTGCGTCAGGAATGGGCACAGTGGCTTCCGCCTTATGTGCTGGTTTGTGCGGTCTTTTTTCAGGAAGGCGATGTGGCCGGGCATCTGGTGCTTGGGCGAACCCAGGAATGGGCACAGCATGACGTGGTTATGGCTGGCCGCCTGGTTAAAATAGCCGGGGCCATGCTGCGCACGTTGCGGCGGCCTGGCTTTGCAACCAGAGTGCGCATGATGTTTCGCATGAGCCCGGTGTGGGTCGCAACGCTTGTTCTGCTGGGTTTAAGCCTGATTCCGGTTTCCTCGGCAGTGCTGGGCCTGGGCGAAGTGGTTCCCCTGGACCCAACGGTGATCCGTTCTCCAGTGGACGGGATTGTGCAGCGCATGGCGGTGGAGCCTTTTCAGAATGTAGCTGCCGGGGATGGTCTGGTGGTCTTTGAACAGCTGAAAATTGACAACCAGATTCAGGTGGCGCGGGAAAATCTGGCCAGCGCAGAAGAGGCAGTGCGTCAGGCCCAGCAAGGGGCGCTCTTTATGATGGACAGTGTGCTGCGTTTGCCTGAACTGGAAGTGCGACGCGAAGAAGCCAGAACAGAGCTGGCCTACCTGACTGAACTCAAAAAACGCATGAATGTGGCAGCGCAAGGGCCAGGCATTGCGCTGATAGACAATTACCCTTCGTGGGCCGGGCGGGCTGTGTCCATGGGCGAGCGTTTGCTGACCATTGCTGATCCCTCGCGCATGGAAGTAAAAATCTGGGTGCCTGCGGCTGATGCCGCACTGTTGCGTGTAGGGGACAGTGCGCACCTCTATCTGAACCTGACGCCAAACACGCCCATCAAGGCCACGGTGCGCTCCATTGGCTATCAGCCCAGAGAAAGCCCCAAGGCTGTGCTGGCCTACGAGGTGCTGGCAACCATTGATCAGGGTGTGCCTGAAATGCGCATTGGTTATTTTGGCACTGGCCGTATTTTTGGAGAAAAAATGCCCCTGGGCTTTTATCTGCTGCGTCGTCCCCTGGCCATTACGCGCATGTGGCTGGGCGTGTAGGGAGTCTGGCCCATGCTCCAGGCTGCCACACTGCGCCCCTTGCGCGAAGATATTGATATTCATCCGGCTCCGGCCCATGAAAATGGTCTGCCCAGATGGACCCTGCACGATATCACAGGCAATCGGTTTTTTTCTGTGGGCCTGGAAGAACTGCGCATTCTCAAACACTGGAGCGCTGGCAGCCCAGAGCAGGTGGCCCAGGCCGCGTCCGCAGAATCTCCCAGGCCCATTGCGCCCAAGCAGGTTGAAGATCTGGCCAATTTCCTGGCCCAGAGCCAACTTTTACAGGTCATCAGCCCCAGAGACACCCAATACCTGCTGACCCTGGCCCAGCGGCGGGAGCAGAGTCTGTTAAAACAGGCCCTGCACACCTATCTGTCTGTGCGTATTCCGCTTGTTCGTCCACAGCGGCTGTTACGTGCCAGCTATCCTCTGATGCGCTGGGTCTTTAGTCCGGTCTTTCTTGTGCTCACGGTTCTGGCTGGTTTATGCGGGGCAGCGCTTGTTTCAGTGCGCTGGGATGAGTACACTGCTTTTCTGCCAGATATGTTCACCCCTTCAGGCATGGTGGCCATGCTTCTGGCCCTGGCCTTTGCCAAGACCCTGCACGAATTCGGGCACGCATATACTGCGACCCGGCATGGATGTCGGGTCGCGGCCATGGGCATTGCCTTTATTGTGGGCTGTCCCATGCTCTATACTGATGCCACGGAAGCCTGGAAATTGCCCAGCCATCGGGCCAGGCTGTATATCAGTCTGGCTGGTCTGGGCGCGGAATTTATTCTGGCAGCCTGGGCTTTGCTGTTCTGGAATCTGGTGGAGCCAGGACATCTGCGCGATGCTTTGTTTTTGTTTTCCGCAGTGACCTGGCTGGTCAGCGTGGCCATCAATATCAGCCCGTTTATGCGTTTTGACGGGTATTACCTGCTTATGGATTTGTGGGGTATTCCCAATTTACAGCCCAGAGCCTTTGCTTTGGCCACATGGAAATTGCGGGGCCTGATTTTTGATCTCAGCCTGCCCAGCCCTGATTCTGCACCTGAGCAAACTCAGCGGCTTATGATTGTGTATGCGGTGTGTACCTGGCTGTACCGGTTTTTTTTGTTTCTGGGCATTGCCTGGCTGGTATATATCTTTTTTTTCAAAGTGTTGGGAGTTATTCTTATGGCCGTGGAACTGGGGTGGTTCATTGCTCTGCCCATCTGGCGGGAAATCCGCGCCTGGCATGAACTGCGCAAGCAGGTGCGGGTGCGGCCCCGGGCTGTGCTGCTGTTTTTTGCCCTGGCCGGTATAATTCTGTTCATGCCCTGGCCGCGTACGGCATCCATGCCAGCGGTGTTACAGTTGCAGGATGAAGTGCATGTATATGCGCCACACAGCGGACAGGTTACGGATTTTGCTGTTCAGATCGGTGATCAGGTCCGGGCCGGAGAGCGCTTACTGCACCTGCAAAGCCCGGAGTTGGAACGCAATCTGGCCAGCAGTCAGTTACGCCTTGAACTGGCAGAGAAAAAAATGCGCGCCGCAAGTCTGCACAAACGCGACGCCGCACTCTTGTCTGTGCTGCGTGAAGAGCTGCGCGTGGCCCATGCAGATGTGCACCAGCGCCAGTCTGAAATGGAGCAACTGACCATGACTGCCCCACGCCAGGCCAGGGTTATTGACCTGGATCAGACAGTTCATTCAGGGTCCACCGTGGCCCTGGGCCAGGAGCTTTTGCTTTTGGCCACGCCTGATGCCTGGGAAATTCATGCCTTGGCTGAAAGCGATGATTTTGCCCGTCTGGCCGAGCATCAGTCTGGTCGTTTTGTGCCGGAAACGCCCGGCCTGTCTGCTGTGCCCTGCATTCTGACCCAGCTTGATACCTATGCGGACCGTTCTCTTGACTGGCCGTTGCTTTCTGCTGCGCACGGAGGTCTTATTGCCACCACCCATGAGCGTGAACCCATGATGCAGACTCCCAGGCACCGGGTATTGTGCCAGCCCCAGGGCCCTGTTGCTGCCCAGACCAGAATCAGAGGAGTGGTTCTGGTCCGGGTCTGGACCGAGCCTCTGGCCTGGCACGCCTGGACCAAAGCCCAGGTCTTCTGGGAGCGGGAACTGGGCTTTTGAAAACAGAGCAAAGCCCTGGCAGAGCAGTGGTGAAGGCTTCGGGCGTGCGTCTTGTTGATGAGGGGCCTGGTTTTCTGGTGGTCAACAAAAGCCCTGGCCTGGACATGCATTCCCGTCACACAACGCCCGGACTTTGCGCCGTGGTGCGCGAAAAGTACCATCCTGCATCGGTCTGGCCTGTGCACAGACTGGACAAGGACACATCAGGCCTGGTTCTGCTGGCAACCACCCTACAGGCTGCTCAGGATCTGAGTGCATTGTTTCGGGAGCAGCAGGTGGCAAAGTACTATGTTTGTCTTTCGGATTTGACGCCGTATAAAAAACAGGGTCTGGTGCAGGGGGATATGGTTCGTTCCAGGCGCAAAACCTGGAAGTTATGCCGGAGCATGGATAATCCTGCCCGAACCCGGTTTTTAAGCTGGTCAGTATGTGCTGGTCTGCGGCTTTTTGTGTTGCGCCCCATTACAGGCAAAACACATCAGCTGCGCGTGGCCATGAAGGCTCTGGGTGCTCCGATTCTGGGAGACAGGCTCTATCATCACCAGGTTCCGCATTGGCCAGACCGCCTGTATCTCCATGCCCATACCTTGCGCTTTGGCCTGCACGGACAGGAGTGGATTTTTCACTGTCCACCAGACACAGGCAGCTTGTTTCAGGACCGCAGGGTGCAGGAGTGTATGCAGGCTCTTGGACCACTGGAAGACCTGCCCTGGCCAGGCCAGGGACGTTGTGGACATACAAATTAAGGCCCTGGACTTTTGTCTGTGCGGGCCTGGTTCTTGCCAGGGGAGTGGTAAACACGTTGTAACCTGTACATTCCCAGCAACCCTGTTTCAGGACACAATATGAATTCAGCCATTTTTTTTGAGTCTGGCACGGTGCGCCGACATGATCTCATCATTTACGAGCCTTTTTTGAAAGAGGCGTTGCATTCTCTTTTTTCCTTTAGTTCCTACAGCCTGATTTTTCCTCCGACTCAGGAGGACAGGACAGCGCCCAGCACGGAACATCCATACGGACTGGCAGTTCTTGAAGATGAGCGGGTACTGGTGCCGTTAGTGCATGAGGGGCGGCTCCTGGCTGTGTTTGTGGCCAGAGGCATTGACAAGCCTGCTGTGCAGGCTGCCTTACCCTATGTGCCACGAATGGCCGGGCTGTGCGTGGAGCATGTGCTGTTACGCAAGCAGGCCATAACAGATCGCCTGACAGGACTTTTTAATCAGACCTGTCTGGAGCGGGCCCTGGAACAGGAAATCAGCGATATTGCCGCTTCGTTTATGTCTGGCCTGCATGCGGTGGCTGATGAGTCAGTGCATACCCATAGTGCCTGCCTGGGGCTGTTACTTATTGATCTGGATCAGTTTAAACGCATTAATGAGCGATACGGACATTTGTTCGGGGATTCCCTGCTCGTCATGGCAGCAGAGCGCGTACAGGCTCTCTGCCCCCAGCAGACCCTGGTCTGTCGCGCTGGCAGTGACACGTTTGCCGTGCTCTGGCCTCAGGTGTCGCGGAGCAAATTGGTGGCTCTGGCCCATAATATCAGTAAGGAATTGCAGGGGCTGCGGGCCAGGTTTGCGCCGCTGCGCGAAGATGTAAGCGTGACCGCAAGCATTGGGCTGGTCAATTATCCTCAGGATTTTCAGGGCCAGCAGTTTCAGAAAACACCGGCAGAACAAGCCCGGCTGCTGATGGAAAAAGCAGAGCGTGCCCTGGATACAGCACGGCTTTGCGGACCAGGCCAGGTTTATGCGTTTCAGCATATTGTGTCCCAGGGAGGGGTTGTGCTGGATGTGCTGCCCATGAATCGCCTGGTGATCAATCTGGGACGCTGTGTTGATGTGCGCGAAGGTCAGCGCTTTTTGCTCTGGTCGCGTGCTGGTCGTGATCGTGCGTCAGAAGCAGAAAACCGCGAGCAGTACCGGCCTGT
>JAAYGZ010000267.1 GCA_012727515.1 Desulfovibrionales bacterium | reverse complement strand
TTCAGGTCAGCCAGCAGGCGGGGCAATTGCGGGGTACAGGTCGGTTCTCCGCCAGATACAACCAGCCCATCAAGCCATTTTCGTCGCTGCGCTAGATCCGCTAAGCAGGCTTGTTGCTGCACACGAGGCAAATCATTCCACTGCCAGGCCAACTGTGCATTGTGGCATGTGGGGCAACGCAAGGTGCACCCGCCCAGGAAAAGAACAGTGCACACACGGCCTGGCCAGTCACACAGACTGACAGGCACAATGCCTCGCACATGTTCCCACGGGTCAGAGGAATCTGGTACACATGAAGTGATGATTGTATGCATCCCAACACCCTGCATCCGCGTGCAGAGGGTTACGAGAAAAGCTTCAGGCAGGTTTTCTGGCTTCCCGTCCACACACCGCCTTCCCACCTGTGCGGCAGTGGCGTTATGGTATGTGGTTGTAACGGGTTACAGCGGCGGGACCGCGCCGGACTTGCACCGACTTCCCTTTTCACACAATGTGCACCTGAAGAAAATATGAAACAGTTTGCAGGACTAGTCCAAAGCCTGGGCCGGAGCAACCTAAATGTTTTCCAAAAATATCACGCTGTTCCGGGTGCAGGGTGCTGACATAATTCTACAACAAAAAGGCCCTCAAGGGGCCTTTTTGTTGTAGAATCTCTGACATGCTGTACTTACTTGTTCAACTCTACTTCCTGAGGGAAGATGGGCAGATAGCGGTAGGACAAACTCATGATAAAAAAGCCATAGGCCACGATCATGAGCGAGGTGCACCATTCAGCCCAGTTCGGTATATAGGTTGTCCAGCGGTCAAAAGGCATAACCGGAATAGCCAGAGCCTGTACTGTGAACACGAAACGGTTGATGGTTACGCCCACTCCAGCCAGGATAGCAGCAGTATAGAGCAGAGCAGGAGTGTTGCGGACATTAGGCAGAATAAGCATGACCGCAGGTACCAGCCCGCCAATCAGCAGTTCGCCCCACAGCCAGATAGTGCCATAGCCATATTCGCTGTTGTACATCTGATCAAAGGTCAGACCCATACCAGGCAAAATACCCTTGGCCCAGGCATAGGTGTCAACCAGCTTGAAGAACATATAGAAGCACAGCAGCAGACCAGAAATCTTACCCATGAGCTTTTTGGTTTCATAGCCAAGCAGCTTGCGACCAGTGATGGTTTCCATCAAGGTAGCACAAAGCATGGTAAAGGCCGGACCGCAGGCAATGGCAGAGCTGATGAACAAGAAGAATGTCCAGGGCCAGATGAAAAATCCTTCGCGGAAAACAAACGGACGTCCAAAAAGTACGCCGTACATGCCGCCCAGGGAGCCCTGGTGAAAGAAGGACAAGAATGTACCAATGCCGGCAAAAAGTGGCATATACACATGGAAATTATGCGCCAGATGATGGCAGAACCGATTTTCATTAATTTTCCGGTTTTCCAGAATCAGCGGCACATATTCAATAATCAGCACAGTGCAGTAGCAGGTGATACAGAAAATAACTTCTGTCAGCATGGAGTGGACATTGGGGTGCCAGTATCCAAACCAGGCCCGCAGTGGCTGGCCAATATCCAGGACCAGAATCATCATTGCGCCTGAATAGCACAAGAAGCCAACAATAACTGCGAGGTTTATGACATTTTTCAAGTCATCAACGCGCATAATATAGCGCAGAAATCCTGAAAAAAAGGCTCCTGCACCCAAGGCAATGACTGCCAGGTCAAAGGTAATCCATAATCCAAATCCAAAATAATTATCCAGGCCCGTTACACCAATGCCTGTACCCAAAATCTTGTATGCGCCATATCCACCCCAGGCGAGGAAGATGCTGATCACACCCAACCAGGCCAGGAATTTCCCCATCGAACAACGTTCCACCCCTTCGGGCCAGTACGCTCTATCAGACATGGTCTTCCCCCTTCGCATTCTTCAGGTAATTGTCTCCGAGCTTACGCACCCATTCCCGCTTGGAATAGTAATACACCTGCGGATCTGTGCCCAACTTGGCCAATAAGCGAAATGCATTATCGCTGGCAGCTATTTTGCTGACTTCGTGCTCTGCATTATTCAGATCGCCAAACTTGATGGCTCCGGTTGGACAAATTTCTGCGCAGGCCGGAATATACGCATCCTCTGGCAGAGCAGTGGGGTCTTCGCCGTTTATGCGCGCCTGTTCTTTGGCTGCATTAAAACGATGATGACAAAATGTACATTTTTCTACCACACCGCGTGGGCGCGCTGAAACATACGGAGTCAGAGTTTTTTCCATGCCCTCAGGCCAGATCGGATCAAACCAGTTGAAATAACGGGCATGATATGGGCAGGCAGCCATGCAGTACCGGCATCCGATGCAGCGTGGATAGACCTGGCTGACAATGCCGCCCTCTTCATCCTTGGTTGTGGCCACGACCGGACAGACCGTGGAGCATGATGGCTTTCCGCACTGCATGCACGGGCGCGGCAAATAGGCAACCTCATGCTCAGGAAATGGCTTACCATTGGAAAGCTCATAAATATTCATCCAGTCAGCAGTGCGCAGCTTGTTGCCTGCATCAACCTCTGGCGGCAGATTATTCTCCGCTCGGCAGGCCACAGAGCAGGCACCGCATCCGGTGCATTTGTCAAGATCAATGACCATGCCCCATTTTACTTTGAAATTATGTGCTTGCATTACAAATATCCTCTTAAAGTTTTTCCATCGAAATTACGATAGCCTACGCCTTGCTGATAGTGACCTGGGCTGAACCAAAACGAGAAACTCCAGTTCCCGGCTCTGCTTCAGCTTGCAGCAATTTATAGATATTATCGCCTTTTCCTCTGGAAAAATCATCCCATGCAGTGTGTCCAAAGCCCAATGAGGCTACAACCGTTCCTGACATGACACCTTCAAAGATCTTTACCAGGGCAACGCATTCGCCAGCAGCATTGGCCAGTTTGATGCGATCATCCTTTTTCACGCCCAGGCTGGATGCGGTTGCGGCATTCAGCTGAACATACATTTCTTTGCCCTTCATTTCATCAAAACGAATGGCATTGGTACCAAAAGGTGGGGTAGCAATGGCTGCGCTACCAATTTTCAGGTGGGTTACAACTGACAAAGACACAGATTTTTCAGCACCAGCAGGTACTGCAATTTCTTTAAGAGGGCTGCTCCAGAACGCTAAATCCTGTGTCGGGAATTCTTCACTTACCCACGGAGTTCCTTCCATAAGGCTGTCAATTTCCGCTTCCAGTGCTTCAGCCTTTGCAGAGATCACTGCTTCAAAAGACTCAAAACCCAGCTCTGCATCAGCTTTGGCCGCCACAGACAGCAGAACATCTCCTGCAGCCCTGGTGTCATAAATTGGTTTTGTGACTGGAGCTGCCACAGTATAGATGGCCTGTGGAGCGCCATAGGGTGAGTAAGAGTCATCCAAACGCTCCAGGGCGTAGGAATCTGGCAGGATTAAGTCCGCCATGACTGCGGTTTCATCCATAAATGTGGAGAAGGAAACCAGGAATTCCGCCTTGTCCAGGGCGCTTTGTACTTTGTTCAGGTTAGGCAGGGCATAGGCTGGATTAGCGCTATGTACGAGCAAAACCTTAGGGGCGTCTTCCTGTCCGTCAGCCACAGCAGTAAGGTAGGCTACCAGGTCGTTGGCCAGCAGGTCTTTTTTCTCAGCCGCAGATTCAACAACCTTTGGTGCCCAAGGCAGAATACGTACTCCGCCAGGGGCATTCATCTGGCCCAAGAGCATGTTCAGGCACATGCCTGCCGCAGCTTCATACGCACCAAGCCCATGACCCGACTCAGAGGCCGTCAGTACAAGAGGACGTCCGGCATTTATCAGTTCCTTGGCCAGGTTCATAATACGCTCAGCAGGAACTCCGGTTGCCGCAGCCACTGTCTCGGGCTGATATGCCTGTACATAGCGTTCAAAATCAGCAAATCCAGGAGCGTAGCTGGTGCGACCACTGGCAATAATGTGTGCAAGACCTAAGGCCAGGAGCGGCTCTGTGCCTGCTGCACAGGGAATCCAGGCGTCTGCCACAGCGGTGGTGCCATTTTGTGCCGGGCCTACATAAACATAGCGTACTGCTTTGTCGCGGCTTGCAGCAAAGGCCTTGGCATTGCGTGCCACATTAGCCCACGACCCTAAGGCATCAGCCCCAAGCAGGAGCACATACCCGGCATTCTCCAGGTCATATCCGACCTGCCCATCTCCTCCGAGCATCTGTACTGCCGCTGCAGCTGGCGCAGATTCAGCAGGCATGAAAAACGATTTCTGCGAACCTAGTTTGCCCACCAGGCCAGATAAAATTTCTGCTGTAGATCCAGTCTCGTCGCCGCTGATCATTGCTGTTGCAGCGCCGGCTTCTTTCAGCTTTTCTGCAAGCAGAGCTTCTGCGTCATCCCAGCTGATATCTTTAAAATTATTACCGTCTTTGATTTTGGGGTTCTTAATCCGCGCCGGGCTATACAGCATCTGCACACTGGCTGCGCCCAAGGGACAGATGCCCCCCAAACTTAACGGATGGTCTGGATTGCCTTCTGCTGTCACAGGGTTGCCCGCCACAGTCTTCACCTTGATGCCATAGGCATCTCCGCCAAGCTTGCACAACGTGGCCAGCTTTTTCTCCTCTCCATAATTCAACCGGGGAATCCACGGCCAATTCTGTGACCAAATGGACACATCGTCCAATGTTTTCCAGATTACAGGAGTGCAGAGGCTACCTACGACGCCACCGGCCACCAAAGAAATAAAGCTTCTTCTGTCAAGTCCCATCGTAAATCCACTCCTCTCTTATTTATGGCACACAAAACAGGCGTTGCTGGCACCATTCTTGGCATGACATTCTTCACACTGCCACATCTTCATGGTATCCTTGCTGTAGCCCGAGAGCCTGTTTTCATAAAAGACAGGGGGCGTACTCATTGTGGCCACGTCAAGATGACATTCAGTACACTCAAATTTGTCCTTGTGCGCGATATGGGAGAAGTACACATTGTCAGGCTGTTTTTGATAGACCAGCCAAGCAACTTCCTTTTCCTTTTCCACGTACTCGGTTACGTAGCGAGCCTCGTCTGGATCCTCACCTTGCACGTCCTCATGACATCCGACACAGTTTTCATTCGTGGGCAAACCAGTGAATGATCCATCGTCCCGGAATGCATGACAGTCCTCACAGGCAATGCCCTGATCATCGACATGTACGACATGATCGAACCGGATGGGTTGGGTCTTCTGACTGTACAGGACTTTGGGAAAGCCCCACCAACCAAGTACGATCGATGCCACCAGGCCAATCAGGAATGGCAACACTACGCAGCTTTTGCATTTTGCCACAGTCCTCTCCTCCTACCGCGTTGAAATGATTTTGTGAAAAACCGACACGAAATAATTGCCTTCCTGTATGCAAGTGCCTTGTGCTGTGTCAAGCGCTAATGAAAAAAATCACGACCAGCAAAGACAAGACATTTTCCTGAATTTATAGTTAATTTTTTGTTTATTCTGATAAATCCGTCCAAAATCATCGACATCTGTACGCCGGGTCCGGCTATAAAAAAAGCGCCCAGCTTTTTGGCCAGGCGCTTTTCAGAGTCCATATCATATTGAATTCTTAGTTTTGTGCTGCCAGCCAATCAAGGGCTGCCCGTAAATCCAGACTGCCTGCATAAATGGCGCGGCCGGTAATAATTCCGGCCAAGCCATGCGTACGCAGTGGGAAAACAGCCTGAATATCCGCCAGAGTTGAGATCCCGCCTGCTATCAGTACTGGCCGTGCGGTCAGATCAAGCAGCGTTTGTAAGGCAGGGATATTCACGCCAGTTTGCATTCCGTCACGGCTGATATCTGTATAGATAAAAAAAGCAGCGCCAGCCGCTTCGAGATCAGGCACAACCTCGGCCACAGTCTTGCCGCTATCTGCAACCCAGCCCTTGGTTTTAAGTTGTCCGTCCCGTGCGTCCAAAGATACTCCGATCTGGCCTGGATATGTGGAGCAGAGTTCTTGAAATAGTGCGGGGTCTTCCAAGGCTACGGTTCCAATAATGAGTCGTTTGATACCTGCTTCAAGATATTTCCCTGCAACATCCAGACTGCGTATTCCTCCACCAAGTTGAACCGGAATGTTCACGGCAGCGCACAGGCGACGGATAAGTTCCATATTGCGTGGCGCACCGCTAAATGCTCCATCCAGATCAATAACATGCAACCATTTTGCGCCCATGTCTGCCCATTGCCGGGCCATGGCTACAGGGTCATCAGAAAAAACCGTGGCCTGATCTTCAATCCCCTGGGCTAAACGGACGCATTGGCCATTTTTAATATCTACGGCAGGAAAAAGATTCATAGCCCAAGCTCCTTTACTCCATCAACAATGCCTTCTGCTGCCAGTTCTTCTGGTGTCAGCCAGCGTCCTTTGCGCTGAAAAAAACGCTTGCCCTGCAGGATGTTCTCACCAAGCCCCACTTGCGCTTCTTCAAAATGAAAGCGTTGTATTTCACCACTGCTTATATGCAGTAAGAATATATTTAACGTCACACTGGCAGGACGAGTGACCCCATAGTCTCCTCCTTCGCGGGTCTGCCATTGCGTGACAAATGGTACCACAAGATACTCTGTGCCCAGGCATTCTCCAACCTGTTGCCAGTACGTGACCGCATCCTGGCGCTTGCGTTCTTTCACCGCAATAGCCATCTCTTCGCACTGGTGCACCGCAGCAGTGGAAAGCATCCTGTCCTTACGGTGAGCCAAGGCCTGGGCCAGGCGAATATCCAGCGCCCTGAGTGCTTCGGCAGAAACAGCGTCACGTTCTTCCGGCAAAACCCCTGCCAAAAGCTCCCAGTCTTCTTGCGGGTACATAAACCCGGCAACCGCTATGTTAGACGTCAGTGGAAGGAGCGGTCCTTGTCCCTTGGTGGCGCATCCTGCACATAACAGTATGCATACCAGAATTCCTGTTCTCATATATCAAGTTCCCCTTTGGTGCTGAGCAGTGCGGTTCGCTCGCGTCGCACAGCCTGACGCAATGCGAGGCCCAGGCCTTTGAAGGCAGACTCTACAAGATGGTGTCCATTTAAACCGTACAGCATGTGTATATGCAGGTTCATCCCGGCTTTGGAGGAAAAGGCCCTGAAGAACTCTCGCCAGAGGTCTTTTTCCTGCCCGGCAATCACTGCAGGCAGGACAGATTCCTGATACACCAGATAGGAGCGGCCAGAAAGATCCACACAGACTTCTACCAGAGCCTCATCCATAGGCACCTTGGCCCAGCCCACACGAGCAATGCCCAAACGCTCTCCCAGGGCTTGATGCAAGGCCGCACCCAAACACAGGGCCAGGTCTTCTACAGTATGATGGGCATCAATATGCAAATCGCCTGTACAGGTGATGCGCAGGTCAAAGTCTGCCCAATGGGCCATAAGATCCAGCATATGATCTGCAAAGCCAAATCCTGTCTGGATCGAACACTGGCCACTGCCGTCTGCATTCAAATCAACTGCGATACGTGTCTCTTTTGTCTCACGAGCTACATGGGCCACACGAGTGGGCATGATGTCTCCTTAATAAAGAAAGTAATATAGATAGGCTGCATTTATTACGTGCTCGGAGCAAGCGGATCTATATCTGAGGGTGGTTCTTTTTTGGCCTTTTTGCCAAAAATATAAGAGGCCACAATGCCTACTTCGTACAGCAAACAAAGGGGGCCAGCCATGAGGCATTGGGAAATCACATCTGGTGGAGTTAAAGTAGCTCCAACAATAAAATTACCCAAAATTGCATACTTACGATACTTGCGCAGGGTTTGATGTGTCACCACGCCCAGGGAGGATAAAAAGACCATAAAAAGAGGCAGCTCAAAAATAAGGCCAAAGGCAAAGAGCATTCCCGTAGCAAAGCTGAAATACTCTTTTACTGAGGGCATGGGCCGTATAAAATCAGTAGCATAGCCCAAGAAAAACTGAAAACCAAAGGGAAAAACGATAAAATAACCAAAGAGTGCCCCTGTGATAAAGCACAGGGCTGAACACAAGGCAATGGGAATGATGTATTTGCGCTCACCAGCATAGAGGCCAGGAGCAATAAACATCCATATCTGATAGAAGATATATGGGCTTGCAACAAAAATACCAGCCAAAGCAGCTGTTTTGACTTCAGTAAAAAATGCTTCTGCCAACCCGGTATAAATCAGCGCTCCGCCCGATGGTTCAAGCAGGGTGACCAAAGGTTTCATGAGCTGGGCAAGGAGTTGCGATGCAAAGGCATAACATGCTAAAAAACCAACAAATGCAGCGACAATACAGCGCACAAGCCGGACACGCAGCTCATTTAAATGAGCCGTAAAGGTCATTTCTTCATGGCCATCGGGGGCAGTGCTTTTGTCTGCTTCCTGCGTAGCAACAGGGGCATCTTCCGCTGCAGGTACGGGTGGGGTCGTGTCTGAATCGGCATGCTCTTTGGGCTCAGCATCCTGGTCTGGCGATACATCGGCCTCTTCGGCAGTGCCTTGCTGATCTGCCTCTGGCGCACATTCTTCATGTGCAGAAGTTGTCATGGCAGAAACATCTGCACCGGATTCATCCGGACGCAGCTCATCTGCTGCCTCGGAAGCTTCCAGGCGATCCTCAGACTTCTCCTGACTCATGCCTGCTCCTTGGTACGCGCTGAATCAACTGTGGCCTCAGTTGCGGCGTCTTGTGCTGCAGGAGCAGGCTCTTCTTTATCTGTGTTCTGCTCAGGAAATAATTCCTTGCGTGCTTCTTCGGTACGGGTGCGCTGCTCTTCCTGTTCTGCTTCCATTTCAATGGTGCGCTTCACATCTGTGCTGACTCGGCGAAACTCTCCCAGAGCTTTGCCCAAAGAGCGGGCCATTTCCGGTAATTTGGCCGGTCCGATAACAATCAGGGCAACAATCAAAATAACGATAAGTTCTGTGGAACCAATCCCAAACATATTTTTCTCCTCTCTTGCACAGTATCAGCGCTTATTCCCATTCAATAGTGCTCGGTGGTTTGGAAGAAATATCGTAAACCACGCGATTCACCCCTTTTACTTCGTTGATAATCCGGTTGGAAATGCGGGCTAAAATCTCTGCTGGCAGACGTGACCAGTCTGCGGTCATGGCATCTATGGAATCTACAATGCGCAGAGCAATAACATGCTCGTAGGTTCGCTCATCGCCCATGACTCCTACGGTCTTGAGCGGCAGGAGCACGGCAAACCCTTGCCAGACTTTATAGTACCAATTTGTGGCCATGAGTTCATGCTGCACAATTTTATCCGCCTGACGTAAAATTTCCAGCCGCGCTTCTGTTATTTCGCCAACCACACGAATGGCCAGACCAGGCCCGGGAAAAGGATGACGCCAGACAATAAAATCCGGCAGGCCCAGTTCCTGAGCAACCTTGCGTACTTCGTCCTTGAACAACTCACGCAACGGCTCCACCAGAGCCAAATTCATTTTTTCTGGCAGCCCACCTACATTATGGTGACTTTTAATAACTGCTGACGGGCCTTTAAAGCTGATGGACTCAATGACATCTGGGTAGAGTGTGCCCTGGGCCAGATAGGTGACGCCAGGAATTTTTTTGGCTTCTTCCTCAAAGACCTCAATAAACGTATGACCAATAATTTTTCGTTTTTGTTCTGGATCGGTTACACCGGCCAGGCGTGACAGAAATTTGTTCTGGGCATTGATATGGTGCAGGTTAAGATCAAAATGTTCACGCAGATATCCCACAACCTCTTCGCCTTCTCCGGCCCGCAAAAGACCATTGTCCACAAAAATGCAGTGCAAATTTTTGCCAATAGCCTTGTTGAGCAACACTGCCACCACAGTAGAGTCAATGCCTCCGGATAGCCCGCAGACTACGCTCTGGTCGCCAATCTGGGCTGGCAGGGCATGCAGCATGGAATCCACAAACGAAGACATGGTCCAGGCAGATTTTAATCCCGCAACATGAAAAAGAAAATTGCGCAGGATTTCATCTCCGTATTCAGTGTGGGCGACTTCTGGATGAAATTGCAGCGCATAAAGTTTGCGGCTCACATCAGCCATGGCAGCCACATCAATACTTGCTGTCTTGGCCAGCACCGTAAAACCCGGAGGAGGGGTCAGCACATGGTCGCCGTGCGACATCCAGACCGTTATTTTTTCTGCCCCAGAGACTCGTTCCCACAATGGGCATTCATGCTGGACAGTGAGTTCACTGCGTCCATATTCCCGGTCCAGAGATGGCGTGATCTTTCCGCCAAGCACATGGGCCATGAGCTGCATTCCGTAGCAAATTCCCAGTATCGGCAGGCCCCAGTTAAAAATCTGCGCATCAATGCCTGGTGAGTCAGGGCTGGAAACTGATGCAGGCCCACCGGATAAAATCAGCGCACTGGGCTGCAAGGCCCGCAGCTCTTCGGTAGTAATAGTACATGGATGAATTTCTGAATACACACCTGATTCCCGTGTGCGCCGGGCAATGAGCTGGGTGTATTGAGAACCAAAATCCAAAATAATGACTTTTTCTTGCATATTCATGTGTTCCCCCACCTGCATGGCAGATGGCATATTCAAAACTTAGTATGAATCAACCCGGTAATTCGGAGCTTCCTTGGTGATAATAACGCCATGAACATGGCTTTCACGCAGACCAGCCGCAGAAATTTCAACAAACTGTCCATGTTCACGCAGTGCAGCCAGGCCCGGAGCACCCAGGTAGCCCATGCCAGAGCGCACGCCACCAACTAATTGGTCAATGGTTTCCAGAACCGATCCTTTGTACGGTACACGACCCACAATTCCCTCAGGAACCAGCTTGTTTGATCCTTCTTGAAAATAGCGGTCACTGCTGCCTTCTTTCATGGCATCTATGGAGCCCATGCCCCGATAAATTTTATAGGTGCGGCCCTGATAGAGCATTTTTTCGCCAGGACTTTCTTCTGTGCCAGCAAACAAGGAGCCCATCATTACTGTGTCCGCTCCAGCAACAAGCGCTTTAACCACATCACCGGAAAATTTGATGCCGCCATCAGCAATACAGCATACATCATGCTCGCGGCAGGCGCGCACACATTCCATGATGGCAGTAATCTGGGGTACACCTACTCCGGCGACAATACGTGTGGTGCAGATAGAGCCTGGGCCTATGCCAACCTTAACAGTGTCTGCCCCTGCAGCGATAAGGGCTTTGGCACCCTCATAGGTGGCTACATTGCCTGCAATAAGCTGCACATTGGGCCATTCAGTCTTGGTGGCCCGAACAGCGTTAAGGATATTTCTTGAATGTCCATGCGCTGAGTCAAGCACCAGCACATCGACTCCAGCCCTGACCAATGCCTCAACCCGTTCTGCACGGTCTGCACCCACGCCCACAGCCGCGCCTACCCGAAGGCGCCCCAGCTCATCTTTGCAGGCATTGGGATATTTGCGGACCTTATCAATATCTTTAATGGTCAAAAGGCCTTTCAGCTGGTTGCTGTCGTCAACCACCAAGAGTTTTTCAATCCGGTTTTCGTGCAGATGCTGCTTGGCATCTTCCAAGGAAATTCCCACCGGCACGGTGACCAGATTGTTACTGGTCATGACCTCGCTGACCTTGGTTGCCATCTCTGTTACAAAGCGCACATCACGGTTGGTCACAATGCCAACTAACTGATCGCCAAGAATAACTGGCAGGCCTGAAATGCGATACTCCTGCATCAGATGCAGAACATGCCCGACTGTGTCATCTGGCCCCACTGTAATGGGATCAACAATCATCCCTGATTCAGATTTCTTGACCTTGAGAATCTCCAGGGCCTGTTTTTCAATAGGCATATTTTTATGCACAACACCAATGCCACCGGCTCTGGCCATGCAAATAGCCATTTGCGATTCAGTGACCGTATCCATGGCCGCACTCAGAAATGGGATATTCAGCTCAATTGCTGGCGTAAGCCGTGTGTGTAATGCCACCTGATCAGGCAGTACTTCCGAATACGCCGGGACGAGCAAAACATCATCAAATGTCAGCGCCTTGCCTAAAATCTTTGCCATGTTCATTTCTCCTCGCTGCACATATCCAACCCAGAACTCTTACAGGCCAAGATACGCTTTTTTAACATTTTCATTGGATAACAAGTTTGCGGCAGTGTCTTCCAAAGTAATACGCCCATTTTCCATAACATAAGCCCGATGCGCGATTTTCAGGGCCTGATTCGCGTTTTGTTCAACCACGAACACTGTTGTTCCTGCGGCATTGACCTTGGAAATAATATCAAAAATCTGAGCAATAATAATAGGAGCCAAGCCCAGGGATGGCTCATCAAGCAGCAGCAGTCTGGGCCGAGCCATCAGAGCGCGGGAAATGGCCAGCATCTGCTGCTCTCCCCCAGACAAGGTTCCGCCCATTTGCTTGCGGCGTTCAGCCAGAATTGGAAACAAGTCAAAAACATAGTCCAGATCTTGTTGGATGCCTGCTTTATCATTGCGCAAAAAAGCGCCCAGATCCAGATTTTCCATGACTGACATGTCCGGAAAAATTAAGCGTCCTTCCGGAACCTGAGAAATTCCAAGGCGCACAATGCGGTCAGCCTTGAGAGCCTCGATCTGCTGGCCTTCAAAAATAATTTTTCCACTGCGCGGAGGCTCTCCGCCACAAATAGACATGAGCGTAGTGCTTTTTCCCGCACCATTGGCTCCGATCAGCGTGACAATTTCTCCCTGTTCTATGCGCAGAGAAACATCATGCAGAGCCTGAATGTTTCCATAAAACGTGCATACGTTTTGTAACTCAAGCATGTGCATCCTCCCCCAGGTAGGCTTTGATGACTCGCGTGTCACTGCTTACTTCAGCCGGAGTGCCCTGGGCGATCAGGCAGCCGTATTCCATGACATAAATCCGCTCAGCCAGGCTCATGACCATGCTCATATCGTGTTCAATAAGCAAAATAGCCATGTCCATTTCATCGCGGATTTTCAAAACCAGATGTTTGAGCGCTTCGGTTTCCTGTGGGTTCATGCCTGCGGCTGGTTCATCCAGCAATAAAAGCGAAGGCTCGGTGGCCAGGGCGCGAGCAATTTCCAGACGGCGCTGTGCTCCATAAGGCAGGCTGCTGGCCTGTTCATTCATGTACGTATGCAAGCCGATGTACTTCAGCAAAGCATAGCTCTGCTCAACAATTTCCTGTTCTTCACGAGGCACTGCAGCAGGGCGGAACAAGGCGCCTATAATGCCGGCTTTGGTTCGGCAGTGGCGGGCAATCATAACATTTTCCAGCACGCTCATGTTTTTGAATAAGCGGATATTCTGGAATGTCCGGGCCATGCCCAAGGTCGTAACTAAATTGGGCTTCATGCCGTTAATGCGTGTGCGCTCTCCTTTTTGGGGCGTAAACCAGACCTGGCCTTCCGTTGGAGTGTAAATACTGGTGATACAATTAAAAAATGTTGTTTTTCCTGCTCCATTGGGGCCGATCAGGGCGACAATTTCTCCGGAATGAACCTGTAAATCCACTTCACTGAGCGCGCGCAGTCCACCAAAGTTCATGGATACGGCGGTAACATCAAGTACTGCGTGCATTTAGGCCTGCCCTCCATTGCTGCTGTGTGCATCAGGATCATCCACATGATATATTCGTCCCCGAGCCGGTATCAGGCCCTGGGGACGAAAAACCATCATGAGCACCATGGCTGTGGCAAAGAGAATCATGCGATATTCAGAAAAGGCACGCATATATTCGGGCAAAAGCACCAGAAAGGCTGCGCCCAAGATAACACCGAGGTTTGAACCCATGCCGCCCAGAACCACGATCGATAAAATAATGGCTGACTCAAAAAAGGTAAAACTTGCGGGGTTAATAAAGGTTGTTTTGGCCGCAAAAATAACTCCGGCAAATCCAGCCCAGGCCGTGCCCAGGCTAAAGGCCATCAATTTGACGCCAACCCTATCAATGCCCATGGCCTGGCAGGCGATTTCGTCCTCGCGCAAAGCCTGTAACGCCCGGCCAATGCGTGAATCCTTGACACGCGCTACTGCGACAATGGTGATCATGGCCATGACCAGGACGATATAATAGACATAGATATTGGCCTGGGCCACATCCAACTGCATGCCCATAAGGCCGGGGCGAGGGATATTGGAAACGCCTGACGGCCCTCCGGTCAGAGAGCTCCAGTTTTCCAGGACCAGACGAACAATTTCACCAAAGCCCAGGGTGACAATGGCCAGATAATCTCCACGCAGCCTGAGAACAGGAAAGGCCAGTGCCAGCCCGGCCAGCGCAGCAATCAGACCACCCAGGGGCAGGGCAAGCCAGAATCCCAGGCCAAAGTACTGGCTGAGCAACGCATACGAGTACGCGCCAATGGCATAAAACGCAGCATGACCCAGAAAAAGCAGACCTGCTACGCCCACAATGATATTCAGCCCTAAGCCAAGAATAACATAGAGAAGAAACGAGATAAGGATATTGGTTTGATAGGTCGTGCCCAGCAAGGGAATTGCCAAAAAAAGAGCGAGTAACGCAACGATCACCGTTCGCAGGATGTTTTTGTTCGCAGCAAGGCGATCAAGGATATGGACTTGAGCTTGGGCAGTGGAGTCTTTGGCTCGACTGGCTTCTCGCCGTCGCAAGGCCCAGGGCCAGATCAGTGAAAGCACAAAGCTTCCGATGCCAATTAAAATCAAGTTGTTCCAGCGCCAGATCACCGTGTGTTCAATGGTATTGACCCGGATGACCATGATGGGGAAGGTCAAGAACATAAACCACAAACTGATCAGTAATGATTTTTTGAGTGCGTGCATGCAAGGATCCTGATGCGCGGAAAGCAGATTCCGGCTAGACTTTTTCCACTTTAGCTTTGCCCATGATGCCTGAGGGCCTGAAGATCAAAAAAACCACTAACAGGGTAAATGCAAAAACATCTTCGTAGTCGCTTGAAATATACCCAGTGGCAAAACTTTCAGACAGGCCCAGAAACAGGCCGCCCAGCATGGCTCCTGGAATAGAGCCGATTCCGCCAAGCACAGCAGCGGTAAAGGCCTTGATGCCAGCTAAAAATCCAACGGCAAAATTAACCATGCCCACGTGCGAGGCAATAAGTACTCCGCCCAGGGCCGCCAGGGATGAGCCGAGTAAAAAGGTAATAGAAATAATCTTGTCCGCGTTTACTCCGAGCAGCATGGCCATTTTACGATTCTGAGCTGTGGCACGCATGGCCTTGCCCATTTTGGTGTACTTAATGAACACGGTCAGGGCAGCCATGGATACTGAACTGGTCAGCACAATAACAAAATTTGAAGACCCGAAAATATGTGCCACTGGGTCCAGAAAGGCAAACTCAGGAATCAGGCTGGGAAAGGGGAGAAAGTCTGAAGTTTGGGCTAAAATAATATAGTTCTGTAAAAATAAAGACATACCAATGGCAGAGATAAGCGGGGAAAGCCGACCAGCGCCGCGCAAAGGCTTGTAGGCTATTTTTTCCATGGTATAGCCATACCCCGCGCAGTAAATAATTGCGGCCAGGGCCGCGAGAATAAGTATTTGTGCAGGGGGAAAACCCAGGATGCCGAGCACACTGGCCACAATCAGGCCTGTAAATGCCCCAAGCATATAGATTTCACCATGAGCAAAGTTGATCAGTTCAATAATGCCATAGACCATGGTGTATCCAATGGCGATCAGGGCATAAATACTGCCCCGCGTTAGTCCCCCTAAAAACAGTTCGGCCAGGTATTGCCAATCCATACGTCCTTCCCAACCAGGCGCATACGCCTGGGACTATCCATGCCAGAAATTGAAAACGCCGAGGGACAGGCTAGCGCCCATCCCCCGGTTTGTACTACAGTGTTGCACAAAATTCCTACTGAACAACCACGTACTTGCCACCCTGGACCTGGTACATGGAAAAACCAACGCCTTCGGCATCGCCGCGAGCGTCAAACTTAATGGTGCCCACAGAGGTATCTACATTTTCTGTGCGCAAGGCTTCCATAATTTTAGCAGAGTCAGTGGAATCAGCCTTGTCAATGGCGTTGACCAGAGCCTGGATGGCTGCATAGGCGTTGTCAAAAAATGCGCCTGGTTCGGCGTTAAACTTGGCCACATGAGCTGCTCTGGCCGCCTTGTTCATTTCCAGGCTTGATACATCCTGGGGGCCAGAAGCATACACGCCCTCGGCATCTGCACCAGCAACTTTGATAAAGGTGTCGTCTTTGACGCCATCATCAGAGATAAATTTCACCTCAACACGCTTTTTCTTCAACTGAGCCACAATTTTAGAGGCTTCCGGATGATATCCGCCAAACATGACCACATCTGCTTCGGATTTGCGAATCTTCTGGACCACAGCAGAATAGTCCACTGCGCCAGGCGTTACACCCTCAAAAAGCACCACTTCTGCTGCGCCGCCATCAGTGATGAATTGCTGGGCATATTCGGCATACCCTTTGCCATAATCACCTTTGTCATGCAGCACAGCGATCTTTTTGGCGCCAAGGGTGTTAATGGCAAATTCTGCACCCAGCGTGGCCTGTGCATCATCAGAAGCAATGGTGCGGAAAAATGTGGGATACTGGCCGCTTTGGGTCAGTTCGGGGTTCGTGGCAGAGGGAGACATGCATACCAGCTTGGCCTCTGTATAAATAGGCAATGCAGCTTTGGTTGCGCCAGAGCAGATGTGTCCAAGGACCACGACTGCGCCGTCAGAAATCAGTTTTGTCGCAGCGTTTGTGGCTTTTTCAGGCTTGCATTCTTCATCCTGAATGAGCAGCTCAATCTGCTTGCCATCAATACCACCTTTGGCATTGACCTCATCGACCACCAATTTGGCAGCATTGACTGTGGGCAGGCCATAGGAAGCCAGGTCACCGCTATGAGCGCCAGCCACACCAATTTTTATGGTGTCAGCCATGGCAGTTCCTGCTAACAATACCAATGATGCAGCAATCACAAGACCGGAAATTCGTCCTTTCATCAGTTCCTCCAAAAAGAAATTAAAGTTTGGAAACACAGCGAAGACTCATACTCATAAGGATGAGCCGGGCATACATGGTCGGTGATCGAATCCGGCGCATTTATCACCAGGCCCTGGGTGGTGTCAAACAACAGCTTGTGGCGTGATTGCGTGCTTTGCGCTGAAAAATAACCATGCCCGCTTAAGCGGGCATGGAAGGCTGTGAATCGTTCGTGATTCAAGTTGGTAGGGGGCCGGGGAAGTGGAGGCTTGGTATGTGTTACTGGCTATTTGTCAGGCCCCAGTTCGCGCTTGGCGCTTTCTACAAGTTCCGGGTCATCAATTTTGGCATCAAGAACGGTCTGAAAATGTGGCTTGGCCTTGTCTGGCTGTTCAAGATAGTGCTTATACAAGATGCCCAGATTGTAATGGGCATGATAGTTGTGCGCCTCGGTGCTCAACATATGCTCAAACTGTTCAGCTGCTTCTGCGTAGTGTTTCAGCTCAAAAAGACAGATGCCTTTCTGATTTAAGGCAATAACATCGTGCGGGTCTTTTTTAAGCAGCATATCCCAAAAAGACTGGGATTTTTCCCAGGCCTGCATGTCCATAAAGGCCATGCCCAAGGCGCGCATGGTATCTATGTCTTCGGGATGATCCTGAAGTTTTTGCATTAAGGCAGTGATATTCCCCATGCCGCCCATATTTTCCATGTCTCCACCTGGCATGCGGCGTTGCTCTTCGTGTTGCACAATGGATGGGTGCTCCACACGATAGACAATGGTGGAAAAGATCATCACAGCCAGTCCAGCCAGTAAAAACCAAAGTACTTTGGACTGCGCTGAAGCAGGAAAGGATTTATTTGTCTCCATCAAGAATCTCCAATTGGCGAACTCGTTGCGCTAAATTTTTTTGCTGGCGAGCCAAAAGCATCAGATACCCACCCACTCCAAGCCAAATACACACATTGGCAATAAATACGTAATTCATCATTATCCTCGTTCTGCAAAATGGTCGTGCATTGTGGCTAAAACGCCCTGAACCTGACTATGCAGCCTTTCATTGCGATATCTGGCCACGGCCAGAGCTGTTCCCAGGATGCCCCAGGCAATGATATTGATCCACACTGTCGTCCACATTTCCGGAGCCAGGCCCCCGCCTTTGGAGGCAAAAACTGCGGGGTGAATGGACCTCCATAACCGCGCTGAAAGAAAAACCAGCGGGACATCCAAAAAAGCCACAATACCCAGCACTGCCCGGACCCGCGCTCCCTTGGCTCCGCCCACATCTGCCGCACGCAGCACCAGGTATCCGGCATAGACAAACCACATGATAAGCGTGGTTGATAAACGAGGATCCCATGTCCACCATGTGTTCCAGGCCGCACGGCCCCAGAGAGATCCGGTAATCAGGGCCAGCCCGCTGAATAACACACCCAGTTCAGCCAGTACCCCTGCCCAGCAATCCCAGGTGTCTGTGCCTTTCCACAGAGCCAAAACACTGGTCACAAAGACTCCGAAAAACGCGGCAAAAGCCCACCAGGCCAAAGGGAGATGCACATAAAAAATTTTCTGCACCACTCCCATGGTCACTTCTTCTGGCGCATACAACCAGATGGCGTATTGTCCTGCGCACATGGCAAGGGCCGCAGCCAGGGCCAGGACAGTCAGAAAATGGGAAGAACGAGCCTGCATAGATATTCCTTACATGCGCCCCGGTCAGGGCGTGTTATTCGCCACGAAATACATGGGGAAATAAAAATAAAGCCGCACCTGCAAACACAGCATCAAAGGCCAGAACCATGCC
>JAAYGZ010000266.1 GCA_012727515.1 Desulfovibrionales bacterium | reverse complement strand
GGCCGATAATGGCTGAGCCGGAAAATTCGCGGGTCATGGGAAAGCCAAAGCTCGATGGGTCTTTCCACATGCCGTACACCAGGTAATCCAGGAGCAGGATGCCCACATAGTTCAGCATCAGGGTTACGATGATTTCATGAGCCTTGAGCTTAATGCGCAGCAGAGCAGGGATAAGACCCCATAATCCTCCGGCCAGAGATGCACAGACCAGCATGAGCGGCAGGAGCAGAGGCCAGGGCCAGTCCGGAAAGGTCAGAGCAGCCCAGGTTGCTCCAATAGCGCCCAGGGCAAATTGTCCTTCTGCTCCGATATTCCAGACCTGCAAACGAAAGGCCAGACCAATGCCCACAGAACATAAAAAAATAGGCGCAGCTTTTATCAGGCAGTCTTCAAGGGCGTAGCCAGCCCCAAAAGCACTGTGCACCAGAAGCCATAAGCCATGCAGTGCTGGTTTGCCCTGCACGGCCAAAAGCAGGCCACTGACTGCAAAGGCAATGAGCACGGCTGCCCCAAAAACAAGGCAGGAGCCCCAACCCAAGGGCTCCTGCCGTTTACTTACATATACTTGCATCATGCACAGGACGTGTGGTCATTTATTCCAGGGTGCCGACAATGCCCTGCACAAACCAGTTAAAACCAAGCAGTTCCTCATCGCTCATCACTGTACCAGCAGGAACTTTTTCTGCTCCGGCCTGATCCTTGAGCGGACCGGAAAAAACCTTGTACGCGCCAGAAGCGATTTCAGCTTTTTTTGCCAGCACTGTCTGCTGGACATCAGCAGGCACCATGGGGCCAAAAGGAGCAATATCCACAATACCCTTGTCCAGGCCATACCAATAGAACTGACTCTTCCAGGTTCCATTCTGTACCTGCTGCACAATGTCTTTGTAAAACGGACCCCAGTTCCAGACAGCAGAGGTCAGGTGCGCCTTGGGTGCAAAGGAACTCATGTCTGAGTTGTAGCCTACAGAATATACGCCGCGTTCTTCGGCTGCTTCCTGAGGGCCAGGAGAATCCTGATGCTGGGCAATAATATCGCAGCCCACATCCAGCAGAGACTTGGCTGCTTCTTTTTCTGTGGCAGGGTCGTACCAGGTCTTGGTCCAGACCACCCGTACTTCAGCCTTGGGATTTACCTCCTGTACGCCCAGGGTAAAGGCATTGATACCACGGATAACTTCAGGAATAGGAAAGGCCGCCACATACCCGATGATATTGGATTTGGTCATGGCTCCGGCAGTCATGCCGGTCAGATAGCGAGCCTGGTAAATGCGCCCGAAATAATTGGCCATGTTTTCAGAGTTTTTATACCCGGAGCAGTGCATGAATTTAATGTCAGGGAACTGCTTGGCCACTTTGAGCATGGGGTCCATATAGCCATAGCTGGTCGCAAAAATAACATCATAGCCCTTGCGCGCCATATTTAATATGACCCGTTCTGAATCCTGGCCTTCAGGCACAGATTCCACAAAAGACGTTGTTACGCCGTCCATGGCTTCCACAGCCAGACGGGCCTGGTCATGAGCATAGGAATATCCTGCATCTCCCACAGGAGAGACATAGACAAACCCAACTTGGAGATCCTTGGCCAAACAGGTCGATCCAACGGCCATACTAGCGGCCAGAACCACAGTCATCAGGATGCGTTTCATTTTTCCTCCATACGTAATCTTGAGTGGGAATACAGGGTACGCTGAGCCTTGTGCCCAGAAATGATCGTGAAGCTGTCCGCATATCCAAACACATCTGCCCTGGCAACCGCTGGCACGTGGCCAAGCCTGGTTTGCCCCTGAGTCCAAAGTAGTCAACACAAGCAGAGCATGGTACGTGCGCCTATCATTTTTATTCTTTGAGCAAGGAGTGCCCATGAGTTACACCGATACTGTTCAATCCATGTACATTGCGTATTATGGCCGCCCTGGTGACCCTCAAGGGGTCGCGTACTGGGCTGATCGCCTGGCAGATGTCCACGGCAATCTGGATGCAATTCTGGATGCGTTTGGTAATTCAACCGAATACATAACACGTTTCGGGAGCTTAAGCACCAGTGATCTGGTCAATCGTTTTTATCAGCAGATTTTTAATCGCGAGGCTGATGAGTCCGGGCTGAATTGGTATTGCAGCGAATACGAAGCAGGACGCGCCAGTCTGGTCAATATTGCCAAAAAAATCTGGGACGGAGCTCAGGGCAGCGATCTTGTCAAAATTCAGAACAAGCTGAGCGTGGCAGAAAATTTTACTGACCATGTTTCTCTGTCGGGCGGGCCTTACGGCAGTGCTCAAATTGAACAGGCCGTGGCATTGCTTAAGCATGTTGACGCAACAGTAACAAGTGTTGCCACTGCGCTGGACCTGATTGCTGAGTGGTATGGATATGACCTGGGGGCAGAACCCACTGCCTACGAGCAGTTTATGCTTGAACTCATTAACTGGGAACGCATGTATCCTCTGGATGCAGCCTCCTATTATGGCATTACCTTAAACGAAGGCCTGCCCGAAGGCACTCTGCACAGCGGTCCTCGCCAGCCCCTGGCCATGAACCTTGATATCCTTGACGCTGCCAG
>JAAYGZ010000265.1 GCA_012727515.1 Desulfovibrionales bacterium | reverse complement strand
GACAGTTGATGTTGCTACCCTGGCAACAGGCCACGATACCCTGAAGGTTAGTTTTACCTTGCGCGTGTTGCCCGGAACAGGACAGCCTTCAGCCTGTAATGAGCCAAAATATCGAGAAAAGCTTATTTCCACAGTCAACTCCTATGTGGCAGATCATGGGTTTTTAGAGCTTGGGTACAGATACGCCTGCAATCTGGCCAATGGCCGTTTTTTATGGCGCAATCGCATCGGCGCAGAACAGGTTGTGGTCCAGGTTGATCGATTGGAAAATGGTTTGCCCAGCTCAAGCTGGATTTTTGATGCCTTATCGTTGCCCTTGCGGTCTTTTGATGTGCCAGAAACTGAAAAAAATTCTGTACAAGAATTAGGCGAACTCATTGCACAGGGATTGCGCAGTGAAGCCCATGTCTTGTTTCAGATCACGGCCTTTGTTCGCATTGGCGATGGTCAGGAAGTTTTTCCATCCCAGGAACTTTTTTTGGACCGAGGGCGGGGAGATAAAAGCAAAATTTTATACTCAGTTAGTGATGTAGCTGCTATCCATTCACAAAAAATTGGCAATGCAATTCGCTCTATCGATACATGGTATCCAGAAGCTCATGAGCTTGGTCCCATTGCTGTAGAACCCTATGGCTCTGTGACCACTCAGGGCAAAGCATACCGCCAGCCCAAAGAAAAGACCGACTTCTACAGCCTGCTTGATAACTGGATGCTCAAAGACAAGGTGCCTGCCAAAGAGCAACAACATTTTGTTATGGCTGTGTTAATCCGAGGCGGTGTATTTGGTGACAAGGATTAGGCCATGGATCATTATATTGAATTTCGGGTATTGCCCGATCCTGAAAACACTCCATCTGCACTGCTGAGCATTGTGTACAGCAAACTTCATCTGGCATTGGCAGAACTTGGTACAGGAGAAATTGGCATAAGTTTTCCTGATGCCGACAAAAAACAAGCTCTGGGCAAACGATTGCGAATACATGGGAGCGCTGAGGCTTTGAGGCGCTTAATAGACATTGGGTGGACCAGGGGGCTGCATGATTATATGTCCCAATCAGATATGCTCCCTGTGCCTGGCAATGCCCGGTTCCGCACTCTGTTTCGAGTTCAGGCCAAAAGCAATCCAGACAGATTGCGCCGCAGAATGATGAAACGACATGGGGTAGATGCTGCAACAGCTATTCGGCATATTCCAGACAGTGCGGCTGAAATGCTTGATTTGCCTTATCTGCAGATGAAAAGTCTAAGCACGGGACGACATTTTCGTTTGTTTTTTCGGTATGGCCCTATAGAAGAAAAAGCACACACAGGCCTGTTTAATGCCTATGGCCTGAGTCGGGAGGCAACCATTCCCTGGTTTTGACCCTTTTTTAATTCGCCATACAATTACTTGTAATTTCAAGGGGAATATGCTGATTGAAAAATAAAGGTGTTTTGCTCCATTAAGGCAATTTTGTTTTATAATTGAGTAAACTAAGGTTATGTCACTCTAGTTCACTGCCGCACAGGCAGCTTAGAAAATGCCTGGAATGCTCGATTGTCAGGAAATTTAGTTCACTGCCGCACAGGCAGCTTAGAAAAATGACCATGCGCACACGCGGACCGCTGCCCAGTTCACTGCCGCACAGGCAGCTTAGAAATGCGTAATCAAGCCCAACCG
>JAAYGZ010000264.1 GCA_012727515.1 Desulfovibrionales bacterium | reverse complement strand
GCCAGGGTCCGATTAAAGCAGGCCACGGTAAATCCTTTGCTCTCCATATTAAGAACAAGGTTTTCGCCCATCACGGCCAGGCCAATGACGCCAATATCTGCAACATGGCTTTTTTTCATAGTAATTCCTCGTTGTGTATAGTGGAAAGGGTGTTTGAATTATATTATTTTTTTATTGATCCCTATGTAGCAGGGTGTAACAAAGTTTGTGCTTGCTTCCAGAAAAATAAAATTATAGGCAAGACTAACTTTTTGTAAACTGTATAACGTCAGCCTGTATACTTTTACCTCCTCTAAAAATATGAGCACTCTGTCATCCAGTCTTGAAGACTATCTTGAAGTTATTTTTACTCTGGAATCTCAATATTCTGAAGCCAGGGCAAAGGATATTGCCGATGCCATGAGCGTGCAGCGGGCCTCGGTGACCAATGCATTGCAAAAGCTGGCTCAGCTTGGGCTGATTAATTATCAGCCCTATGCCTCAGTTACCCTGACTCCGGAAGGCTTTCGCATTGCCACCCGCGTTGCGCACAGACACAAAGTTCTTTTTGATTTTCTGCACTCAATTCTGGGTATCCGGCCTGATCAGGCTGAAGAGACGGCATGTAAACTGGAGCATTCCTTTGATGATGAAAGTTTGGATGCTCTGATTCGCTTTGTGCGTTTTATTAAAACTTGTCCGCGCACCGGCCCTGACTGGCTGGCTGCTTTTGCGCGTCCGTGCACGGAACGCGGGTCATGCGATGCCTGCGTTGCCTGTATTGCCGCTTGTCTGGAAGGCCAGGGCAGATCATGTCCCAAAGATTGTGCTGCGGACGAGAATGCTTAACATACAAGCACAGTTTATTGCGAGTTTATGCCCTAAATGACGTGTTTCAATTTAATCAGCGTCTCCTCGGCATGATTTTTTATACACGCCAAACTTAAAATGAACACTAAGGAGCAGATGCACATGCTTGTTAATCTTCGCCAGATGCATGTTGACCAGAGCGGAACCATTCAATCTGTGGACGCTCATGGAGAATTGGGCCGGCGTATTCGCGACATGGGGCTGGTGCCGGGCACAGAAGTGACAATCATTGGCCGGGCACCACTCAAAGATCCTGTTGCCTTGCGTCTTAAAGGTTTTACCCTGACACTGCGCAATAGTGAGGCGGATTTTATCACGGTCGAACTTCCGGAAGAGAATCATGACTGAATCGGCTTGTATTTTTTCCCTGGCCAGGCGCGTTGGACGCGGCACTGAGCCAGTGACCATGTGGGCTGACCTTTTCTGGCAGGCAGATCGTGTTCTGTCAGAAGGTTTACTCCAGGCTGTGCCTTGGGCATTGCAGTCTTTGTCTATCAAATCGGCATACGGATATTCTGATGCGCTTTTGTAAACATGCTCAGACACAACCAGTTCAGACTCAACCGGGCCTGCGCACCTTAAATGATCTTCATAATGGTGAAAAAGCAGTGGTTCGGCAGGTAGAGGCCAGGCAGCGTTGCCATACCGGAAAGCTGGCCGCAATGGGCATTACTCCTGGCACAGAAATAGAAATGATCTCCAATGGTTGTGGCCCACTGCTTATTGCTGTGCGCTCATCAAGACTATGTGTGTGCCGTTCTCTGGGCCAGGCTGTTATTGTGAGCTAGGTTTTGGAGTTTTTGGCCTGTAGTGTGCTGGCCGCGCGCTGCCTGTGCAGCGGAAAGCGGCGGCAATAGTCGCAGCACTGACACTGCTTCTCAATCAGAATTCCACGGGCAAAGCCCTCGCGCATGGCAGTGGCACGGGGGCTTAGTAATATCTGGCTCAGGGTGTCGTACTGCAAGGACCCCAGCGCCATGTGTCCTTCTGCGTCCAGACAGCACGGGCAGACAGTGCCATCCACCAAGATAGCACAGTGGGTTGTTAAGGCATGACAAAAGCCTTTTTCCCGGATCGGCACTGCTTGCTGGCCTGGCCAGAAAAATCTGCTATCCTGATGCAGATAGAGCCGACCAGTAAGGCAACGACTTTTTCTGCCTGCTGGAATTTCCGGGCAGGTGATGCCCAGCCTGCTGGCAATGTATTCCCGAATCTGAGCATTGAAGTCAGACTGTGCATTGTGTGCAGAACGATTCCATAAACGCAGGTTGATATAGACATCTGGCCTTGTGCGCATTGCACCACGTACAAACTCAAGCATTGTATCAAGACGTTCCCAGTCAATTTTTTCCTTATCAAGTACATTATGCACGGAAATGTTTATTTGCCGCACAGCAGGTGCGAGCACTGTCGTGCTTTTTTCTTGCAGCAGCGTACCATTGGTGGTGAGTTCCACTTCCAGTTCATGGTCGTGACAACTGGCTAAAAAAGCGTCCAATTGTGGATGTACGCAGGGTTCACCAAGAACATGCAGGCAGACTCGCGATGTCAGGGTCTGGGCTTCACGCAGGACATGGTTAAAAAATGCATGGGTCATAAAGGCAGGAGGCCTGGCTGTGCCTGCACAAAATGAACAGTGCAGGTTACAGACATTGGTGATTTCAATATAGATGCGCGCTACAGGCGCAAGAGGTGTGGCAGCGTTCACGCTTTATATTTTGTTGTGAGTCTGATGTGTTGGTGCATAGGGACAATGATACGCAAAAAGCATGGTATATTTGCATCACAGGAGCAAGGTTGCGGCTCATACAGAAAAAATATTATCACGCGAAGAGATTTCTATTTTATTTTTTCCGCCTCGTTTAGCAAGATATAGCGCATCGTCCGCGCGTTTAAGCACAGCTTCTAAAGATTCATCTGGCAAAGGCTCCTGGGGGCAGAAAAAAGCAAGCCCACCACTTAACGTTATTCGCAACGAGGTTGAAGCATAGAAAACAGGTGTTGTGGCAATGGCTTGACGAAAACGTTCCACTGCAACCAAGGCTTGATTCTGGTCGGTTTCTGGCATGAGCACAGCAAATTCTTCGCCGCCAATTCGTCCAACAATATCAGCATTGCGAAATGACGAACGCGCAGCCTGGCCCAGGGCAACCAACACAGCATCGCCGGCTTCATGGCCCCACGTGTCATTGATAACCTTAAAGTCATCAAGATCCAGCATGGCCACGGCCAGGGCAGAACCATAGCGGGTGGCTGTATCAAATATGCGCTGTCCCAGTTCCATGAAGTGCCGCCGGTTGTGCAGGCCTGTCAGGGAGTCTGTGGTGGCAAGTTCCTGCAACTTAAATTCCAGATCTTTGCGTTCAGTAATGTCATTGATCACACACAAGACGCGCGCCACGTCTCCTGTGTGCGTATAAATAGCCGAGATAGATAAATCAGCCCAGACAATATTTTTATTTTTAT
>JAAYGZ010000263.1 GCA_012727515.1 Desulfovibrionales bacterium | reverse complement strand
TTGATGCTGAACCTCACCTCTCAACATCCTGACCACTGTACAAGCTCCTCGTTCATACCTTCTTCAACCAAAGTCTGTTCCGTTGAGGCTTGAATAAACGGAAATGGTCAGCGACATTGGTCAGTCACCAATTTTTCTCTTCTGACTGAAAAACCGCGTCACCAGTACAAAAAACAGCGGGGTATAATAAATCTCCAGCCCGGTGGCTGTGATCATCCCGGCCATGACTGCTGTAGTAGTTCAGACGTGATCTGACAATCAGCTCCGTTTTGATGTCTCCGCGTGTCCGGTTAATTGAGCTGCCCGACCTTTTCCTTCCAGAATTATTTTCCATCAAGCCCGTGATTCATTCTGCATGTCCTTTTTATTCCGAATTATTCGAGTATCAGCTGTTCCTTAGGGAAGTAGTGATTAAACCGAAACAAGTCATTGCGACCGCGAGGAATCGAAGCGGGAAGCAATCCAGAATCATTGAATTATCAGTAGGTTATAGATTGCCACGTCGCTACGCTCTACCCATAGGGCATAAACTCACAATGACAGAATTAATCAGCACCTCCTTAGCTTTTGTTTTTTCTACGCTCCCCCTTGGCTGCGTTATGATGAAGTGCTGCACGAATTGTCGTCATCTGATTCCGGGTATTGGCAGAAAACATCAAACATTCATCTTTTTCATCAGAATTTCGTTGATTTCATCAGAATTCAGCTTGGCCTGCTTTTCTTAATGTGCTGCCCCTCTTTAACATACTGATATCAAAATATTTATCAACATATAAAAAAAGGCATACCGATTGCTTATACTTCCCCAAATGAGTCCATACTTCTCTTCCTGCAAAGATGTTGTTCAGGGCTACTGATTTCATTCTGGCATATACGTTCTGATTGTAAGAAGTGCCATGCTTACTATTATACTCATATAGTGCCAAAAATTAAGAAGTTATCGTCTGTAACCTTAAACACCGTGGAGGCTTTTATGTGTAAAAAAAGCCTCCACGACAACTCTGAACTTATTTTTTATAGTTATTCTCCTGATATAGTTTCATTTAACACTCTAACATGAAGGAGTATCAGTATGGGAAGCAAGGAGCATTCACACAAGCATGATCATGACCATAATCACGATCATGACCACCATCACCATCATCACGACAACGACTTTACCGACTACATGGCTGCGGTCACTGCCTATCGCAAATCCTTTGCCAGCAAGAACGATGTTATGACCCAGGCGCCAGATCCTGCAGTACGTGAAATGGTTGCGTACATGGACAGTATTGGCTGTGAAAACTGTTTTGACCGTTTTGATAAACAAAAACCTCACTGTGCCTTTGGACTTGCAGGCATCTGCTGCAAGGTCTGCTCCCTTGGCCCATGCAAAATTACAGAAAAATCCCCACGCGGCACATGCGGAGCCAATGCAGATCTTATTGTTGCGCGTAACCTGGCGCGAGCTGCCGCAGGCGGAGTAGCCGCTCATGGCGCCCGTGCTCGTGAAGTCATGCTCACCCTGAAAAAAGCGGCTGCAGGTGAAATTGAACTGCCCATTGAAGGTGCAGACAAAGTTATGGCCGTGGCCAAAATGTACGGCCTGGAGACTGAGGGAAAAAGCATTGAGAATCTGGCAGGACAGATTGCAGATATTCTTCTGGAGGACATGAGCCGGACAGTTCCCGGAACGCACCGGACACTGACAGCCGTGGCTCCTGCCGAGCGACAGAAAACATGGAAGGAGTTGGACCTCATACCCATCAGTTCCTATCATGA
>JAAYGZ010000262.1 GCA_012727515.1 Desulfovibrionales bacterium | reverse complement strand
TCTTGCACACTATAGTAAAATCCAGAGAGTTTAATAAATTCATCTGCTGAAAAATTATACTTGTATGCGATGTCCAACCCCCTGGCTGTTTCTGGCTTGATATTTTCGCCTATCAGATAGGGTACGTTAATGCTGTTATCGTAGGATGATGCCTGAGATGCCCAGTAAAGTTCCGGCATGGAAGGAGTGCGGTAGTTCTGGTATGCGGCAATGGAGGCAGACTGATTGTCTGTAAACGCGTAGGTCAGCATAGCCTTGGGAGACACAGCCTCGCCAGTGTATTTCCGATTTTGTCCTTCTGGCTCATAGTGGTAGCTGTCAAATCGAAGCCCAGCGTCAAGGGTAAGCTGATCTGTCAGGCCATAGGTGTCTCCAAGAAAAGCGCCCCAGATGGTTGCGCCTGGCCCGGCCCCAGAGGACTCCATTTGCCCTGTCCAGCCATTGGAGCCATGTTTATTATAGTTTTCATCCACAAACTTCACATCTGTTTTGCCAGATTTGAGTTTTTTGTATTCAAGACCAGCCATAAGGTCATGGCCGGAAAGCTCTGTGCCTGTTTTGAATTTATAGCCGTACGACTCATCCACCACAATGTCCCGATCCAGAACCATGGCCCCGTTTCTGGTCAGGGCAGGGTTAAAAGTGTCTGGCGGAGGACTCATGGCCTTGAGCTGCATCCGGGCATCCACATCTGCGTAGTTTTTTTCACGCCTGGTCTCATAGTTTTTATAGGCCATGACTTCAAAATACGCCGTGTCCAGAATCTCCTGAAAATAGGTTATATCCATCAGGTGGCGGGTTTTGGTCCAGTAGGCCCCATCGCCAATGACATTCATGGACGGGCCAGGCGCTCCACCGGCAAAGTATTCGCCACTGGCCACAGGGTAGCGGCTATCAATGGCCGTGTTAAATCCGGGCAGGTTGGGGTTGGAATCTGCCGTGGGATTGCCGTCTGCGCGGTTACTGCGGATAAGTCCGCGGTCTGTCACGCTGTAATTATAGCCCAGGGTCAGTTCAGCCTGCCAGGGCAGATCAAGATACAGCTTGGGATTTACATGAAAGGAGTCGTAGTCATTGTTGCGTAAAAATGCGTCAGCATGTTGCTGACTTATGCCCATGCTGACCCCTAAGGCATTAAATTTTTGAGAATAGGAACCACGGATAGTGTAAAAATTCCAGGGATCATCCCAGCCGCCCAGGGTTCCATATAAACTTACATAGGGGTCTTCTGTGGGGCGGCGCGTATAGGCATTGATCACGCCTCCCAGGGCAGTATTGCCATATTCCACAGAACTGCCACCCTTAATGACTTCGATACGCTCGATATTATCCAGGGGAATGGTTCCAAAGTCGATATAATTGCCGCCCACCGTGCCAGTGGACACGATATTGCGGTTGTCCAGATTGAGCATAATTCGCTTGGACTCAAAGCCGCGAATGGAAATAATATCGCTGCTGTCTCCAAATGCTGCCTTGCGCTTAAAGGAAATCTCCGGGTCGCGTACCAGAAAATCAGCCACATTATTGCTGCGATTTTTTTCCACCACAATGGCTGAAGTGCGGTCAAGCTGCTCCTCTTCCACCTCACCTGTTACAGTGAGTGCATCAAGCATAAAAACATCCTGCATCAGGTTGTCGCCACTGGCTGCGCAAACCATTCCAGGAGAAAACACCAGAAAAAGGAGACAAAAAGAGACAATTGTGCGCATGATTTCCTCTTTGACATAGCTTTTTGAATAAAAATGACGATATAATGCTTTTTAGCGGCAATTAAATTTCAATATCTGCACCTAAAAAGCGTCTTAATTAAGATAACGTATGCGCAAAAGGAAAAACGGTCAAGATGGTCCTGGCAGTATAAGCAAGGATTTTCAGAGGAATTATTTGCTACAACCAGAGGAAAAATCAGGATAAAATACGCTTTACACAAAGACCACGCCGTAAAAATGTGACACGCATGAAGATTTTATGGATACGCTGTTTAAGGAAGCGCTGATTCATTCTGTTCATTGCGCTGTACAGGCAGATCTCATGGCGAGAACTTTGTGTATGCCTGTGTTTACTGGACAGCTGAGCAGCCCGGACCAGCAATGCGGCTGCGGCCACCTGTACTGGGCGTGGTAGTGTCAAAGATATCACCAGCCACCAGCAGGGCATCAATGTGGTGTTGCTTAATTGTTTTGACCAGCCAGTTGAGCATGGCCGTACATTCTGCATAGCGTTTTCTGCCATACAGGCTGCGACCAAGATGCCAGTCAGAAGTGTGTAGAATTTTCATTGGTAGTGTGGTTTGTAGCGCGGTGTTTTGTCTGCTGAGCACAAAGGTTGGGTCTGGTCAACAACAGCAACTGACGTGGCTGTGACTATGGCTGAAAATACAAAAGGCCGGAAAACCGGCCTTTTGTATTTGAGGAGAGGAGGTGATTAGTACATGCCACCCATGCCGCCCATACCACCACCAGGCATGGCAGGAGCAGCCTCTTCTTTGGGCTTTTCAGCAATGGCGCATTCTGTGGTCAGCAGCAGAGAAGCCACAGATGCAGCGTTCTGCAGAGCAATACGGGTTACTTTTTTGGGATCAATAACGCCGGACTTGAGCAGATCTTCATATTCATTTGTAGCAGCGTTGTAGCCAAAGTCATCTTTGCCGCCACGAACCTTGTCAATAACCACAGCACCTTCCACACCAGCATTGGCACAGATCTGACGAATAGGCTCTTCAATGGCGCGACGGATAACCTGTACGCCAGCAGCCTCGTCATCATCAGCAGGCTTAACTGCATCCAGTGCAGACTGGCAGCGCACCAGAGCCACGCCACCACCAGGCACAATACCTTCTTCAACAGCAGCGCGAGTGGCGTTTAACGCATCTTCAACGCGAGCCTTTTTTTCCTTCATTTCAGTTTCAGTAGCAGCGCCTACATTGATTACAGCCACGCCGCCAACAATCTTGGCCAGACGTTCCTGCAATTTTTCACGGTCGTAATCAGAGGAAGTCTCTTCGATTTCATTGCGAATCTGCTTAACGCGAGCCTTGATATTTTCGGCATTGCCATTGCCATCAACAATGGTGGTGTTTTCTTTGTCCACAACCACGCGCTTGGCAGAGCCGAGCTGGCCCAGAGTAATGCTTTCCAGCTTTACGCCCAGATCATCGGAAACCACTTCTCCACCAGTTAAGATAGCAATATCCTGGAGCATGGCTTTGCGACGCTCGCCAAAGCCAGGAGCCTTGACAGCCACAACCTGCAAGGTGCCACGCAGCTTGTTGACAACCAAAGTGGCCAGGGCTTCGCCTTCAATATCTTCTGCAATAATAACCAGAGGCTTGCCCATCTTAGCGGTCTGTTCCAGAACAGGCAGCAGCTCTTTCATATTGGAAATTTTCTTTTCGTTGATCAGGATCAGGGGGTTGTCCATTTCGCAAACCATTTTATCTGGGTTGGTTACGAAATATGGAGACAGGTAGCCACGATCAAACTGCATACCTTCAACAACTTCCAGGGTGGTTTCCAGGCCCTTGGCTTCTTCAACAGTAATAACGCCTTCTTTGCCAACCTTGCCCATGGCTTCGGCAATAATATTGCCAATGGTGGAGTCATTGTTTGCGGAAATGGTGCCAACCTGAGCGATTTCTTTCTGATCGCGGGTGGGTTTGGCCAGCTTGTCCAGGCTGCCGATCACGGCCTCAACGCCCTTATCAATGCCGCGCTTGATGGACATGGGGTTACGACCAGCAGCAACCAGCTTGATACCTTCGTGGAAAATAGCCTGGGCCAGAACCGTGGCAGTGGTGGTGCCATCGCCAGCAATGTCAGAAGTCTTGGAAGCAACTTCCTTGACCATCTGGGCGCCCATGTTTTCAAACTTATCTTCCAGCTCAACTTCCTTGGCCACGGTCACGCCATCTTTAGTGATAATGGGTGAACCAAAGGATTTTTCCAGCACAACGTTGCGGCCCTTGGGTCCGAGGGTTACCTTAACTGCATCAGTTAAGGTATCTACGCCTTTTTTCAGTCGTTCACGGGCTTTTGCATCAAATTTAATAATTTTGGCAGCCATATATGTCTCTCCTTTATGTACGGGTAAAATTAAGCTTCAATTACGGCCAGAATATCGTCTTCACGCATGATGAGCAGTTCCTCACCATCAATTTTGATCTCTGTGCCTGCGTATTTGTTGAAAATCACTTTGTCACCAGGCGCAACGCTCATGGCGATCTTCTTTCCATCATCAGCAACCTTTCCTGGGCCAGCGGCAACAACTTCACCTTTAATGGGTTTTTCTTTTGCGGAATCAGGAATAATGATGCCGCCCTTGGTTACCTGCTCTTCTTCAAGGCGTTTGACCAGAATTCGGTCGTGCAACGGTTTGAGATTCATGTACGTTCCTCCAAATGTTAAGTAATTTATAATTGTTATGTAATTATTCTGGCGCTCTTGTTTTTTGAGTGCCAATGTGCAGACAGACGATTCCGCCCGCGCCTGAACAAAGACAAAGGCACAAATAATCCCTGGCAAAGTGAAGTCAAGGGACGAATGAAAAAAAATTGTGCTTTTGTAAATTCCCCAAGACTTGAGGTTCACAGCAAGGCAAGCTATGCACAGGGCTTCCAAACAGGCAGGCGTATCTATATGCCACAAAATTAACTCAGAACAGTAATCAGGGGTGGTTACCCATGTTAGATATCAGATATATTCGCTCCAATACAGAAGACGTGCGCAGTGCCCTGCGTAAACGTCATAGCTCCCTGAACCTGGACGAGCTTTTAGCCATTGATCAAGAGCGCCGAGATATATTGCTGGAAGTGGAAGACTTAAAGGCCAAGCGAAATCAGTCATCTGGAGAAATCAGCCGCATTAAAAAAAGCGGCGGTGATCCTGCTGATCTTTTAGCTGATATGTCTGCCATGGCAACTCGGATCAAAGTACTTGATGACCAGCTTAAACGTATTGATCAGCAGGTAGAGGACTGGCTGTTGTCCATTCCTAATGTGCCCCATGAGTCTGTGCCTGAAGGCAGCACTGAAAACGAAAATCAGGAAGTGCGGGTTTGGGGCTCTAAGCCGGAAATGAATTTTACGCCGAAAGAGCATTGGGAGCTTGGCACAGCCCTTGGTGGACTGGATTTTGAAACCGCAGCCAAAATCACAGGCAGTCGGTTTGTCGTTCTTAAAGGGTGGGCCGCTCGCCTGGAACGGGCGCTGGCCAGCTTTATGCTCGATGTTCAGACCCAGGAGAATGGATATGCTGAGGTTATGCCTCCTGTCATTGTCAACCGGGACAGCCTGCTGGGCACAGGACAGTTGCCTAAATTTGCGGAAGACCTTTTTCACCTTGAAAATACTGCTTACTATCTTATTCCCACTGCTGAAGTTCCGGTCACTAACCTGTACCGCGACATGACCCTGCCTGAAACAGCCCTGCCCATTGCGCACTGCGCATGTACATCCTGTTTTCGCTCTGAAGCTGGTTCCTATGGCAAGGATACCAAGGGCATGATCCGGCAGCATCAATTTGATAAAGTTGAGCTGGTTCGATTTGTTCATCCTGATTCATCCTATGCAGAGCTGGAGCTTCTTTTGGGACACGCAGAAAGCATCCTGCAAAAACTTGGACTGCATTACCGCGTAGTGACCTTGTGTACCGGAGACCTGGGTTTTTCTTCGGCCAAAACCTACGATATTGAAGTCTGGCTGCCAGGCCAGGGCGCGTATCGGGAAATTTCATCGTGCTCGAATTTTGAAGATTTTCAGGCTCGCCGGGCCGGCATTCGCTTTAAGCCACACGATGCCAAAAAAAGCCGTCTGGTGCATACCTTGAATGGTTCTGGCCTGGCTATTGGACGCACCATGGTGGCATTACTGGAAAATTACCAAGAGGCTGATGGTTCTGTGCGTATCCCTGAAGTGTTGCAGCCCTACATGCACGGACAACAACGTATTGAATTGTGCAAATAATGTATTTGCTGCTTGACAAGCAGAGCGTGGCTCTATAAATGCAGCTTCTCTTTCGGGCCGTTAACTCAGGCGGTAGAGTATCTGCCTTTTAAGCAGAGAGTCGAAGGTTCGATCCCTTCACGGCCCACCACCAGTCCCCATCGTCTAGTGGCCTAGGACGGCGGCCTCTCACGCCGCTAACAGGGGTTCAAACCCCCTTGGGGACGCCACGATTTTTCTACAGACGTTTTAAAACGTCCCCATCGTCTAGCTAGGTCCAGGACACCGGCCTTTCACGCCGATAACAGGGGTTCAAATCCCCTTGGGGACGCCAAGCATAATCAAGCTCTTACGAAGAATCGTAAGAGCTTTTTTG
>JAAYGZ010000024.1 GCA_012727515.1 Desulfovibrionales bacterium | reverse complement strand
GCACTGTGCGCTACTGATGCGCATTCTTGCGGAGAATATTCATGGCTGAGACCATTGCCTTTATCCCGGCCCGCTACGCCAGCTCTCGTTTTCCAGGCAAGCCCCTGGCACGTATTCACGGACAGCCCATGTTCTGGCATGTGTACACCCGCACCAAACAGTGCCCGCTTATTGATCAGGTCTGGCTGGCCACAGATGACGCTCGTATTGAGCAGGCGGCCCAGGCCCTTCATGTGCCGGTGATTATGACCAGCCCGGATCACGCCAGTGGCACAGATAGAGTTTTAGAAGCTGCCCGCACATTACGCCCGGCTCCGGAAAGCATTATTGTTAATGTTCAGGGTGATGAGCCGGCCCTGCACCCTGCAATGCTTGGCGAACTGTTGGCTCCTTTTGAACATGCCCAGACCCAGGTCAGCACTCTGGCCTGTCCTCTTGCTGCGCATGAGGCAGCTTCAGCAGACCGGGTCAAAGTGGTACGCGCCCACTCTGGCCTGGCTCTGTATTTTTCACGCCAGCCCATTCCATATGGTCGGGACACAACTCCGCAATATCTTGGACATATTGGACTGTACGCCTTTCGGTATGCAGTTCTTGAAAAATTCAGTACATTAGGTGAAAGTCCGCTGGAGCGGCTGGAAAAACTTGAACAACTCCGCCTGCTCGAAGCCCATATCCCCATTCATGTGGCGCTTACCACGCACCGCAGTCATGGTGTGGACCGACCCGAAGATCTGGCCACCATCAGCACATTCATGCAAGGAGATTTATAGATGAAAGCAATTCTTGCCCTGGAAGACGGCACCATATTTGCCGGACACTCCTGTACCGGCCAGGGCGAAGCACGCGGCGAGGTACTTTTTAGCACAGATATGTCCGGGTATCAGCATATCCTGCATGATCCCGCTTATTACGGAAAAATGGTCTGCCTGACCTATCCGCTTATCGGAAATTGTGGTGTTACCCTGGAAGATATCCATGCTTCTCGCCTGCATTGCCCGGCACTTATTATGAAAGAATGCTGCGCCAAGCCTTCTAACTGGCAGGCCAGGGAAAGCCTGCCCGCATATCTGGCCCGTCATGGCGTCATGGGCCTGGAAGGCATTGATACACGCGCACTGACCCGGTATTTGCGTATGCATGGCACTATGCGTGGCATTATTTCTACTGCTGCGCTCGCTCCGGAAGAATTGGTTGCCCAGGCCAAGGCCCTGCCAGCAGCAGATGCGTCCACGCTCATGAGCGCGGTGTCCCCTGCCAGCCCCTATTTGTGGACAGCAAACGGCCCTGTTCCCGCAAAAATGGACAATGATCTGCCCCAATGGCCTGACGCGCCAGGCAAAGCGCGGGTTCTGGTGTATGACTACGGCACTACCTGGGATAGTATGCAGCAGCTTGAAAACCAGGGCCTGGCCATATTGGCTGTGCCGCCTCTTTTTCCTGTGGAAAAAGTACAGGCCCTTGCCCCGTCTGGCATTCTGCTCAGCTCTGGCCCTGGCGATCCTGCCATGCTGACAGACGCGGTGACCATTATCCGTGAACTGTGCGCAACCTATCCTGTGGCTGGTCTTGGACTGGGGCATCAACTCCTGGCCCTGGCCCTGGGAGGACGTACCTATAAATTAAAATTCGGACACCACGGAGCCAATCATCCGGTGCGGAATGAACGAACCGGAAAAATTGCATTCTATGCACAACATCATGATTTTTGCGCGGATATTGCCGGAGTGGGCGCACTGGAAACAACCCATGTCAACCTTAACGACATGACTCTGGAAGGATTGCAACACACGTCCAAGCCCATTTTCAGTATTCAGTACCAGCCTGAAGCCTGCCCGGAGCCAGACGCACAGCAGTATTTTTATACCCGCTTCAGTTCTATGCTGAAAACAGGTCATATTCACTAACCCCATTACCAGGAGCCGCCATGTCTGCAGATATTCTCAAAGCCAAAAAACAACTTGGGGATGTGTATATGCTGCTCAAGCAGGGCAAGCTCATGGCTGCTGCGGGCAACCTGCATGACGCAGTCAGCTTTGTGCTCAGAGCGCAACTCATGAAACATGAGTTCCAGGCCTTTACAGAAGCCCTGGACAAGGCGGCGTACCTGCTGGGCAATGACCGGGAACTCAAGAAAATTTATCCCTTAAAAATCAGCTATAAACCTGGTGAAGAAAAAGAACTCCAGGAGAGCCTCTATGCCCTGCTGGGGTTTTTACAAGACAATTTAAACGAGGAAATAAATGCTCAATTAGCAGCCCAGGAAGATCGCCGGCAAAAACAACTGGCCCAGGCCAGAGAGTTTTTACAACAAGGAGAAATGGATAAAGCCCGGCAGGTCTGTCAGCGTTTACTTGCTTCTGCGGCCTATGACGCAGATCTGAAAGTAACCGTGGCGGACCTGTTTTTGGAAGTAAACGCCTATGAAGACGCACTGGAGTACCTTAAGGCTGCATATACAGATGACCCGGACTCAGCGCTGATTTTTAATAAACTTGGCATAGTGCTGCGCAAAAGCGGGCACCTGGAAGAAGCTGAAAAATTCTATATCCAGGCCCTGGAACGCCAGACCAAGGATGAATACATTTATTTTAACCTGGGCCGGGTGTATATTGATATGAAAAGATGGAAAAATGTCATTGCCTGTGCTGACCGGGCCTTGCGCATCAATGCTGAATTTGTGGAAGCTAAAAAAATGAAACTGTTTGCTACCAAACAATTGGAGCAATGAAGAAAAAGCCCCTGTCAATGCTTTGGCATGATTCCAGGCAGAACTTTCCGCAAGATATTCGGATTGTCATACAGCATACATAGTCTTTATCACAGCAAGACAGACTGATGGCATCGCGTCATTCTCACAACTGCGGGCCTGTGCCCGCCAGGTTGATCCAAGGCCCTTAACTTTCTTGACTTCTCCACCAAAGACAAGCCCATAAAGGCGGGAAGGGTGATATAATCAGTGCGTTCCCAGATTTAATGCTGTTATGGCAACAGGTGGCTAAAAGTTCTTGGATCAAGTATTGCATAGAGGATTAATCAACGCATTTCTTGGTTGCCTGCTACCAGGCTCAGTATTGTTTGATGCCATGTTGCAAGGAAGGTCTGCATGTC
>JAAYGZ010000261.1 GCA_012727515.1 Desulfovibrionales bacterium | reverse complement strand
TGCATTGTTTCAGTCATGGGCGTATTCAGGGTTTCAGCGCGCTGTTTCACGCTGTTTCCGCTTTTTGTAATGCAGGCTTGAGCACATGCCCTGGCAATCTGGTCAGCTTCGCAGATGACTGGGCTGTTACAGTAATCGTTATGCTGCTTATTGTCCTGGGCGGGCTTGGTTTTTATGTGCTGTTAGAATTACCTGCTCTGTTCCGACCCAGAAATATCCGGCCCGGCCAAGGCCTGAGTTGGCAAAGCGCGGTTGTTGTGCGCACAAGTTTGTGGTTGATTGCCATTGGCACAGTCATATTTTTTGTGGTGGAGCCCAAACTGACGGACAACGTGTGCGGCTCATTGTTGCGGGCCGCGTTTCAATCAGTGTCTGCGCGCACGGCCGGGTTTAACACCATTGATATTGGCCGCATGACAGACACCTCGCTTTTTATTCTGGTTATACTCATGTTTATCGGCGGCTCTCCTGCGTCCTGCGCTGGTGGAATCAAGACCACTACCCTGCGCGTGCTCCTGGCTGTTGGGGCAGCCCAGATCAAAGGCCGGGACCAGGCAGTGGTGGATGGGCAGGGCGTGGATGCTTCAACAGTGAACAAGGCCATGTCCCTGACTATTTTTGCCGGAGTATTTCTTTTGGGTTCTGTGTTTGTCCTGACCATAACCGAAGGCGCTAATGTGACCCATGAAATCGTGCGCGGTAAATTTATTGAACTTTTTTTTGAGGCAGCCTCAGCCTTTGGCACTGCGGGTCTGAGTACTGGGCTGACTCCGAATTTATCCGTGCCAGGCAAGCTGATCATCATGCTGCTCATGTTTGTGGGTCGCCTGGGACCGGTTATTTTTGTGACCATGGTTCAGGCCTGGCAGGTGCGGGAGCATTACCGCCGGGCAGAAAAAAGTATGCGTATTGGATAGGAGCAAAAATGGCAGTCAAGGAATTTGGCATCATTGGCCTGGGAAAATTTGGCTTCAGCCTGGCCCAGACCCTTATGCAGCACAACCAGCGCGTGCTGGGCGTGGATGCAGATCCGGAAAAGGTGAAAAGCGCGTCAGAATTTCTGACCCAGACCTATCAGGCAGAAGCCACAGACAAAACAGCCCTGGCCCAATTGGGCATGGCTGATTTGCACGCAGTTATTGTCAGCACCGGGGAATCCATGGAAGCCAGCATTCTGGTCACCTTGTTTTTAAAAGAACTGGGTTGCCCGCATGTGACAGTCAAGGCCATCAGCCACGACCACGAAACGGTGCTCAGGCGCGTTGGCGCGGATGATGTCATTTTTCCAGAGCGCTACGCAGCCACGCAACTGGCCGCCAAGCTGGCCATGCCAGGGCTTATTGATTATCTGCCCCTGGGCGCCAATGTGCTGCTTCAGGAACTGATCGTGCATAAATGGGCAGGCAAAACCTTGCAGGAATTAAATCTGACCAACGCCCACGGTATTCAGGTTGTGGCGATCAGGCAGGGCGGAGAAGAATGCTTCCGCTTTGTGCCCAAAGCCAATCAGCCCTTGCACAAAGGGGACGTGCTGGCTGTGATTGGGCATGGTGAGGATATCCATCGCTTGGAGCCATAAAAAGGGCAGTCTGTGGACTGCCCTGTCTCGTGTTCTTATGGTCTGGACTGAATTTCCCAGTCCGCCACTTCTCCTTCGTCCACTTCTTCCCAGCCGGTAATCATGGCCACAAAATAGCTGGTCACAGAGTGTCCGGTGGTGGCCATGTACACATGCACAATAACAAAGGTCAAAATGGCAAAGGCGCTGGTCAGGTGGATCAGCGCCAACAGGCGCAGATCCAAAAAGGTCCAGCCCCAGATGGGCCAGTCATTGTACAGAAAATAGAGCAGGCCGGTTGCCATTTGCAGGTTGAGCAGGATTGCAGTCAGCCCCAGGTAGGTCAGGCGCTGCAATGGATTGTGCTTGGCTGTTTTTGATTTGGGCACAGGGTGCGGCAGGCCTTTGAAAATGCCAAAGGAATAATAGAGCACAACCTCAAAGAGCTTTTTACTGGTGGGAATGTACTGCCGCCATTCTCCGGTGGTCAGGAGCCAGAAAATAATAAACACAAAGAGAATGGCCCAGGTCTGACCCAGGAGATTGTGCAGTTCAACAGCTTTTTTAAAACCAAAAAAATGCACGTTGCCGTGGATTTCAAATCCGGTGAACAAAAGCATAAGGATGATCGCGGCCTGGCACCAATGCCAGAAACGTTCAAAGCGGGTGAAAAGGTATATTTTTTTCATGTTCATGGCCTACTCCTTTTTGCGAGCAACACTGCTGAAAATACGCCCCAGGCCGTGGATGATCACGCTCACAAGGCTCACGCCCACCACTGTCCAGCCGCCCATGTCGAGCATCTGCACAGAATCGCGGCCAGGCATGTAAAAGCCTGTCAGATTGGCCAGACGTCCGCCCTTTCTGTGGCATTCCACGCAGTACACGCCCCTGTTTTTGGGCGCCACCATGTGCGTGATGGGAAAAACATATTCTGTGTCCACAAACCCATATTCACCGCTGTAGGGCAGACCATTATAGGCCTGTCCCAGGGCAATGGCCTTGTCCCAGTCAAAGTCCGACCAATACGCGCCAGACTGAGGCGGTCCAAAAAGTTTGGGAATGACCATGGTTTTATTCACCTTGTCATACGGTGTTTTGCCTGTATGCACCTTAAAAGGAAAAATACGCGACTGGGGGTCATCTTTGTCGCCAATGGGCCAGGAAATGCGCACTGTTGTGCTCGGATCAATGACATCTTTGGCCGTGGTGCCTGTAATGGAGCCATTAAACCATTCATAATGGGGTGTTTCGAGTTTGCCCCATGTAAAATCGCCTTTTTTGGGATCATAGAGTGGTTTGCCATGCTGATCTTTCTGGATTTCGCGCTGGGTGTCTCCGGCCGTGGACCAGTCCCAATGCATTTTCGTGGGATTGACCCTGGCAAAGGCCGGGATATGGCAGGCCTGGCACGAAACCTTGTCTGTATGGTCATTGGCTTTTTGGGTGGTCTTGTGCGGCTGGCTGCCATGGCAGGATTCACACATGATTTTAGCGGTCAGATCATCTTCAAGCAGGCTTTTGCGGTGCTCAGAGGCTGGAGTGGCATAGATGCGCCCGGCAATATTGTGTGCTCTGGTTGTGTGGCAGCGGCTGCAGGTAAAATTCTGGCCATCAACGCCCATGTGCACGTCCAGGTCTTTGTTGGGCATAAACATGGATGAATCCAGATCACCGTGTTTTACGCCATCGCCGCCGCCACCATAAAAATGACAGGAGCCGCAATTAGTACGCTTGGGCCTGGCCACAGACTGGGCCACAGCCTTGTAATCCGGGGGCAGGTATTCTGTTTTGCCTTCAAACATGGTTGGCTCGCTTACAGGATAGCCAGCCTTGGTTGGAAATTTCTTATATGTTCCGGTTTGTTCATGACAGACCAGACAGTCCACTGCTTCTGGATTGGAAAAATCAAAGTTTTTGTCTTTCCAGCCAAAGCCCGCATGACAGGATGTGCAGCGTGGCTCACTTGAACCCATGGCAATGCAGAAATTATTCACGGACAAACCGCCCTTGCCAGTAATGCCGCTGGGGTCTGCCGGATCTTTCCAGGTCCAGTGAATGGTTTGGTGAATTTGCTGTGCAGCCTGGTTATGACACGTAAGACAGGCCCGGATCACTTCTTCCGGGCTTGTAAAATCCTGCTGCAAAAGGCGATGTCTGGTGTGGTCTGTGGTAATCCACTCCAGGTCATCATTTTTCACGGTTTGTCGCGCCAAAGCTCTGCCCGGAGCCTCATCTGCCGCAGCCAGGGCCCAGGCAGGATAAAGCCAAAGGGCAAGAGCGCCACAAAGAATCCAGTGAAACATGTGCTGCATAATGCCTCCACTGTGCTGAAATAAAATAACAGGTCCAAAGTGAAATTGGACTTGCCTTAGCCTTTTTTAGTGAATGTGCGCAACTGGCAAAGTGCAGATAAATTGGCTACGCAGAATATGTACACAGGCCGTGATAACAGGCCTGGCCGAACAAGGAGGAGCACATGGAAACATTTGAACTGACCATAACAGAAGAAGAAAAAACATGGTGTAAAAAGCTTATTTTTTGGACCATTGCCCAGCACCTGGGCCAAAATCCAGGGCCAAAACCAGCCCTTGATTCAGCCACATTGCAGCTGGAGTTAGGTGCTTTTGTGACATTGAAGAAAAATGGCCAGTTGCGTGGCTGCATTGGCAATGTCACAGGCCAGGGCCCTTTGGCCGAAACCATTGAACGCATGGCTTGTGCCGCAGCGTTTGAAGATCCGCGTTTTCCTCCGCTCACGGCCCATGAACTGGATGCGCTGCAGATAGAAGTTTCTGTCATGGGGCCGCTTACCCTGTGCCCTGATCCAGAACGCATTGAAGTCGGCAAGCATGGGCTGTACATCCGCAAGGCCATGCATGCTGGTCTGCTTTTACCGCAAGTGGCCCTGGAATGGGGTTGGGACCGGGAAACATTTTTAGACCAGACCTGCGTAAAGGCTGGTTTGCCCCGTGGCAGTTGGCGTAAGCCAAAAACAGAAATCTGGTGGTTTGAAGCTGTTATTTTTTAAGGAGAAAACTATGCGAATTCTACACATACTCATTTTCGGACTGGCTCTTATAGCCTGCGCACCCACTGCCTGGGCTGGCAATCCACAGGTTGTGCTGACAACCAATCAGGGAGATATTGTTCTGGAACTGGATCCTGGCCGCGCTCCTGTCAGCGTACACAATTTTTTGACCTATGTGCAGGAAGGCTTTTATAGCGGGACTATTTTTCACCGCGTTATTCCTGGTTTTATGATTCAGGGCGGTGGTATGGACAAAACAATGGCCCCCAAAAAATGCCACGACCCCATTAAAAATGAAGCCAACAACGGGCTGCATAACAGCAAATACACGGTGGCCATGGCTCGCACCGCTGATATTCACTCTGCCACGGCACAGTTTTTTATCAATACCGCAGACAATTCCTTTTTAGATCACGGGCAGCGTGACTATGGCTATGCTGTTTTTGGCCGCGTTATCCGTGGTCAGGATGTTGTGGATGCTATCAATAATGTGCCCACTGGAAACAGGCTTGGACATCAGAACGTGCCACTGCAGGCAGTTATCATTGAAAAGGCCGTACTGCGGCCCTGACTTCTCATGCTCATTCTTAAATGTGCGGCCTGCCGCCGCAAGCTCTGGCGCTATCGCAAACTTGGCCCTGGCGAAGTATTGCGCTGTCATCGTGCGCGGATTGAAAAAGTGTGGATCAAGGAAGAACGCGATGGCAAAGTCTGGTGCGCGTGCGGCCAGGCCGTGGGCATTGATA
>JAAYGZ010000260.1 GCA_012727515.1 Desulfovibrionales bacterium | reverse complement strand
GCCCAGCCCTGATCTCTGCCAAGTCGAAACCACGAGCCACAATGCCTGCGCAAAAGCGTACCCAGCAACAACGCATTGACCCAGGCCGAGGCTGATGAGGCCAGGGCCAGGGCCACATGACCCCAGACCTGCATGGCCAGACCACCAACAAGCACATAAATGCCAAGGCAGGCCAGGGCCACGCGAACCGGAGTTTTGGTATCTCCCAGGGCGTAATAGGCAGAGGCCAGGGAACGCACACAGGAAAACGCTGGCAGGCCCACCACATAACCAAGCAGGGCCAGGGCTGTGCCCTGCACTGCCAGGGCGGAAAATTCTCCGCGCCCAAAAAGCATGTCCACCAGTGGAACAGCCAGGCCGGCCAGGCCGGCTGCTGCTGGCAGATTGATAAACAAGGTCAGCCCCAGGGAGCTGGACAGAGTATGGTTAAATTCTGCGCGCTTTTCCGGGGCAGCCAGGGATGACAAGGATGGCAGGGCAGCCACGCCCACGGCCACGCCAAACACGCCAAGGGGAAATTGAAACAAACGGTCTGCGTAATACAGGCAGGACACAGAGCCTTCAGCAAGAAAAGACGCCATGCCCGTGCCAATGAGGATATTGATCTGATAAACTGCCGAGCCAATAACCGTGGGCAGCATAAGTGTGCCAATGCGCCGCACTCCAGGACCACACGGATTGGCCGGGCCAATCCAGCGAAAACCTTTGGCCCGCAGCACAGGCTGCTGCAACAGCCATTGCCCGATACCAGCCAGCACAACGCCCCAGGCCAAAAACACAGCCACATTGCCCTGCACTGCCAGGGCTGTGAGGCTGGCCGCAATAAGCACCAGGTTCAAAATACACGGAGCCAGGGCTGGCATCAGAAAATGCCCCATGCTGTTTAAGATTCCCATGCACAGGGCCACGCCAGAAATAAAAATAATATAAGGAAAACAAATCTGCACCAACTGGGCTGTCAGGGCAAAAAGTTCTGGCCGTTTGGCGGCAAAGCCCGAAGCAATAAGCAGGGTCACGGGCTGAGGAAACACAATGACCACGCAGGTCAGCGCCCCCAAAATGCCCAGCAGCCAGATCTGGATGGACCGGGCCAGGGCAAAGGCTGCGGCGTCCCCTTCTTCCATGCGCACTTTTACAAATGTGGGCACAAAGGCCATGGTCAGGGAGCCTTCGGCAAACAAACTGCGCAATAAATTAGGCACGCGAAAGGCCACAAAAAACGCATCCGCAAGCACTGAAGCGCCCAGGGTGTAGGCCATGATCAGATCACGCAACAAGCCAAGGCCCCGACTGACAAGAGTTGCCCCGGAAACAACAGACGCATTACGCGCTATAGAGTGATGAACGGACATTCTTTTCCTTATTCATAGGCACTGCGCCCAAATTCAGGCATCTGCGAGGCCTTTTCAAAACCACTCCGCAAGAGTCAAGCGATATTTTTCTTGATCACTTGTCTGACCTTGGGTAGTGAGTCCAGTTTCTAGCGAGGGTGGCGGAATTGGTAGACGCACTAGACTTAGGATCTAGCGGGTGACCGTGGGGGTTCGAGTCCCCCCTCTCGCACCACATGATTACATGGACCGCACAGGGTCGTGGTCCAATCAATAAAGGAGTGAACGCATGGAATATAAAGTCGAAGAGCTATCCCCTGTTGCACGCAAGGTAGTCGTCAATGTGGGTCTTGAAGAAGTACAGGCAGCTTTGGCCGCAACTGTGGCCTTGTATCGTCAGAGCGCAGATATCAAGGGTTTTCGCAAGGGCAAGGTTCCCTCTTCGCTGATTGAATCCAAATTTCGCAAACAGATTTACACAGAAGCCACCACTGACCTGATCAACTACCATATTAATGAAATCATGGGCGAACTGCAGCTGTCTCCCTTGTCGCGCATTGATGTGGATGCCCAGGAACTGAACAGGGACGAAGCGTTTACCTACTCCTTTTCCTTTGACATCGCGCCAGAATTTGATCTGCCTGAATACAAGGGCCTGGCCGTGGAAGAAGAAGATGTCGTTGCTGATCCCGCACACATTGAAAGTGTTATTGACCGGATCCGCCAAAACGTCGCCAAGACAGTGATTATCAAGGAAGAGCGCCCAGTAGGCGATGGCGACATTGCTGTTATTGATTTTCAGGGCTTTGAAAATGGCGCGCCCATGGAAGCAGTACATGCCAACAAATTTGAACTGCCCCTGGGCGAAGGCAATTCCCTGGAAGATTTTGAAAATATCGTCAAAGGCATGACGCCTGGCGAAACCAGGGAACAGGAGATGACTTTTCCTGAAGATTTTATCAATCCTGCCCTGGCCGGAAAATCTGTCTCCATGCAGGTGGTGCTCCATGCCATAAAAGTGCGTGAACTTCCTGAAGTTAATGATGATTTCGCAGATTTGGCCGGTGGATACAAAACTGTCCAGGATCTGAAGGATGCCATTGAAAAATCCTATGTGTCCTCCCGCAAGCAGTTACTGAAAGGCGATGCACAGAAAAAACTGCTGGATCAGATTAAAGGCCAGGTCAGCTTTGATCTGCCAGGCAGCGTAGTTGAGGAACAAATCGACAAGCTCATTGTTGAAATGCAGGGCCGTCTGGAGCGTCAGGGCAAAAACCTGGATTCTTTAGGCCACACCCCGCAAACACTGCGGACTGAGCAGCGCCCCATTGCTGAAGACATTGTGAAGTCAGCTCTGGTTTTGCAAGCCATTGCCAAGGCCGAAAACCTCACTGTAGAACCCCAGGAAGTTGATCTTGTTCTGCAGCAGATGGCAGCTTCCACTGGCCAGGATTTTCACTCCATTAAGGACTATTACGAGCAGCACAATCTGATGATTCCGCTCAAAGATCGGGTACTTGCAGACAAAGCTATGGACTTTATCTATAAAAATGCCACTGTCACCCTTGTCCCCCCGGCCACGCCTGCTGAAGCATAACAGTCCACCACAAGACACGATAAGGGTCCGGGCCATCCCGGACCTTTTTTCAGTACCCATCCCCTGCCCTCTGCAATCCTCGTTCATGCCTGTCACGACATAAATAAACCAGCAACTACAGGCAGGAATCTTGCATACATTTCGCCAGTCTCCCAGCACTGACTCTTGACAGACTGCCGGGGAAGGTTACAGTCTGAAATTCATACCTTGTCACCTCATTACCCTGCATACCCCTTTGATGATGGCACCTGGCCAGGCATAACCGCACGCACTGCGGAACCTGCCCCACAAGGCAGCCAGCTTATTTTTGGCAATCATCCCTGTATGCAATTACCAGGAGCTTTCATGGTCACCAACTCTGTTTATGTTATCGAAAATACCGGGCGTGGCGAGCGCGTGTACGATATTTATTCCCGGTTGCTTAAAGACCGCATTGTCCTGCTGGGCACGCCGATTGACGACCACGTTGCCAACTCTATCTGCGCCCAACTGCTTTTTCTGGAATCGGAAAATCCGGAAAAACAGATCAATATGTATATCAACTCCCCTGGCGGTTCTGTAACTGCTGGCCTGGCTATCTACGACACCATGCAATATATTTCCGCGCCCGTGGCCACTTTGTGTATTGGCCAGGCCGCCAGCATGGGTGCTGTATTGCTGGGCGCCGGTGAAAAAGGCATGCGCTATACCCTGCCAAACTCCCGCATCATGATTCATCAGCCCATGGGCGGTTTTCATGGTCAGGCCACGGACATCGCCATTCAGGCCAAAGAAATTATTCGCCTGCGCTCCAGGCTGAACACAATTCTGGCTAACCACACCGGACAATCCCTGGAACGGGTCGAGCAGGATACTGAGCGAGATTATTTTATGGGTGGCGCTGAAGCGCAGGAATACGGGCTTGTGGACCAGGTTCTGGCCTCGCGCAAAGAATTGGCCTAGCCACAAAAGGAGGTGTACGATCATGATAGAACGCAGAAAAAGATTCAGCAAAGATCTGAGCTGTTCCTTTTGCGCCAAAACCCAGGAAGAAGTGCAGCGCCTTGTAGCTGGCCCGAACGTATATATTTGCAATGAATGTATCAGGCTCTGTCAGAACATTCTGACCACAGAATCGCAGAAGGAAGAAATCAGCACCACTGATCTGCCCTTGCCCCAGGAAATCAAAAAAGCCCTGGACGACTATGTCATTGGTCAGGACGATGCCAAGAAAACTCTCTCTGTGGCTGTGTACAATCATTACAAACGCATCAAGTACCATGCCCAGGGTTCAAGTGAGGTGGAGCTGGACAAAAGTAATATCCTGCTCATTGGGCCAACTGGTTCAGGCAAAACCTTGCTGGCCCAGACCCTGGCCAGGATTCTCAAAGTTCCCTTTGCCATTGCCGATGCCACAACCCTGACCGAAGCTGGATATGTGGGCGAGGATGTGGAAAATATCCTGGTCCAGCTGGTCCAGAACGCGGATTACAATTTAGAGGCTGCGGCAAAAGGCATCATCTACGTTGATGAAATTGATAAAATTTCCCGCAAAGCTGATGGCCCGTCCATTACCCGCGATGTTTCTGGTGAAGGCGTACAGCAGGCCTTGTTAAAAATCATCGAAGGCACCACAGCCAGTATTCCTCCCAAGGGCGGACGCAAGCACCCGCAGCAGGAATT
>JAAYGZ010000259.1 GCA_012727515.1 Desulfovibrionales bacterium | reverse complement strand
TTTTACCAAGGATCAAATCATGAATACTCGTCTTGACCTGCCCAAAGCCCGTTATGTCTGGGATATGCACGATGTCTTTGCTCTGGGCCACCTGGCCCATGAGCGCCGCCAGGCCATGCACCCTGACAATATGGTGACCTATATTGTAGATCGCAATATCAACTATACCAATGTCTGCATTTCTGCCTGTGCATTCTGCGCTTTTTTTCGTCCCCCAGGCCATGAACAGGGTTATGTGCTGCCCACGGAAACGATTCTGACCAAGGTTCAGGAAACCGTTGACCAGGGCGGGTACCAGATTTTACTTCAGGGCGGCATGAACCCGGATTTACCGCTTAGCTATTACACGGGCCTTCTGAGCACGTTGAAACAACATTTCCCCCAGGTTGCTGTGCATGGCTTTTCTCCATCAGAAATCTGGTATCTGCATGAACAGGAAAAGCGTCCGGTAGCGGAAATTCTCACAACCTTGCGCCAGGCAGGGCTTGATTCCATGCCCGGTGGCGGGGCAGAACTGCTGGTAAACGAGATCAGGGCCAGGGTTTCGCCTCGCAAATGCACGGCTGACCAATGGATTGCCGTCATGGAAACAGCCCATAATCTGGGTATGCGCACCACAGCCACCATGATGTTTGGCCAGGGCGAGACTTTTGCCCAGCGCATAGAGCATTTAGATCGGCTGCGCGATCTGCAGGATCGCACCCAGGGTTTTACAGCCTTTATTCCCTGGACATTTCAGCCCCGTAACACGCGGATGAAAATGCCTGAAACCTCATCCCATGCGTATCTGAAATTTTTGGCTCTATCGCGCCTGTATTTGGATAATATCCCGAATATCCAGGCGTCCTGGGTCACGCAGGGGCCAATGGTTGGCCAGTTGGCGCTATTATGGGGAGCCAATGATTTTGGCTCAACCATGCTGGAAGAAAATGTTGTGGCTGCCACGGGAGTGCATTTCAGGCTGCCTGAAGCAGAACTGCGCACCTTGGTGCAGCGGGCCGGGTTTACGCCCTGCCGCCGGAAAATGGATTATAGTCTATGTGAGGAAAAAGCATGAGTTTTGTCTCTGTAGAACGTCTGCCTGATTGTGAAATGGCCCAGCGTGTGGCCAATCTGCGCAGACATGCCCAGCGCCATATACCTCAGGCCAGTGGCATTTTGGTATGCGCCCGGCTTTCTATCTACCATTTGTGTGGTTCCTGGGCCAATGGCGTGTTGTGGGTTCCGATGGACCCTGCCCAGGAGCCTGTGCTTTTGTGCCGCAAGGGCCGGGAGCGCTCCATCCTGGATTCTCCCCTTGCTCCTGAGCGTATTGTCGCCTTTACGTCCTATGGTCAGCTTGCTGGTATTGTGCGCGATCTGGGCGCACCTTTGGTGTCACCTATTGGCGTGGAAATGAATGGATTGAGCTGGACCCTGGGTGAACTGTTGCGATCCAGGCTTGCAGGCATTGAGTGCGTGAGTGCAGACGCGGCCCTGTCCTGGTCACGGACAGTGAAAACATCCTGGGAACTTGAAAAACTAACCCTGGCAGGTCAGCGTCATAATGCAGCCCTTACCCAGACCCTGCCCCAGGCTCTGCAACCAGGCATGACTGAGCATGAAATCGCCCTGGCAGCATGGGATGCCTTTTACGCGCACGGGCACCAGGGCATGATGCGGATGCACAATCACGGAGAGGAAATTTTTCTGGGCCATGTTGCTGCCGGAGATTCTGGCAATTATCCCAGCGTGTTTAATGGCCCTTTGGGGTTGCGGGGTTCACATCCTGTGCTTCCTTTTATGGGCTATGCAGGAAAAATATGGCACAAACACGAACCCCTGGCCCTGGATTGTGGGTTTTGCCTGGAAGGCTACCATTCAGATAAAACACAAATCTATTGGCACAGCAGCGCGGTTATCCCGGATGCAGCACGCAAAGCCCAGGATATGTGCCTGCACGTGCATAATTTTCTGGCTGAAAATTTACTACCCGGAGCCATTCCCGCCGAGTTGTATCAAAAAGGCATGGACCTGGTGCGCAAAGCTGGCCTGGAACACGGGTTTATGGGCCTGGGCGGCAACAAGGTCGGCTTTCTGGGTCATGGCATAGGCCTGGCCATTGATGAATGGCCTGTTATTGCCCCATCATTTACCACGCCGTTGGAAGAAAACATGGTCCTGGCCATGGAACCTAAAATGGGTATTGATGGCCTGGGCATGGTTGGACTGGAAGATACCTTTGTGGTTACTCCTGCTGGCGGACGCTGTTTGACTGGCAGTAATTTTTCTCCCATCATACTGGCATAGTACAACAATTTTAACGTATGTATCAGGAAATTCTGTGATCGAAAAACGCAAGCTCTGGCTGATTGATGCCAGCTATCTGTTCAATGCCCGCCACAGTGTACGCAGTGGCTATGAATTCAGCTACCTGCGACTACGCAATTATCTGGAACTTGATGGTCCTATCTGGCGGGCCTATTATCTTAACTCCATGCCCAGCCCGCCCTCTGAGAGTCAGGACAGTTTTCATCGCTGGCTGCGCAGCGGTCCGCCTGGCGGACCCAAGATCATTACCAAATTCTATACGCTGAAACAGCAACGCGCAGACAAGGCCTATTGCGAAGAATGCGGGCAAAAAGTACAATTGCGCTGTCAGAATCAAAATGCTGACTATACGCACCGTGTTTTTAATGAAATACAAAAAGGCGTGGACGTGGCCATTGCCACCTTGTCTTTAATTCACCAGCGCAATTATGACACCTTGCTTCTTTCGTCCGGAGATTCTGATCTTCTTGATGCCATTGAGCATCTTTCCGAGCAGGGAAAACGCATTGAGCTGGTTGTTTTTCGCGAAGGTGTATCTTCAGAACTGCAGTGCAGGGCAGATTACATCCATTGGATCAATGATTTTGCTGCTGATGTTGATAACGTCCACCGCGATGCTGTAACTAATGGAGATATGACATAAAGGAGAGCTGTATGACCAATGTCCGACCTGCCGGTTATTCTGTGGGTGAAGAAATTGCCAATACCATTACGCATGCCATTGGCGTTGGCCTGTCCATTGCAGCCCTGGTTATTTTGCTGGTGCAGGCAGTTTCTGTGGGCACTGCCGGGCATGTGGTCAGCGTGTCTATTTTTGGTTCTACCCTGATCCTGCTCTACCTGGCCTCCACTCTGTACCATGCCATTCCCCTGCCCCAGGCCAAGCGGGTCTTAAAAACCCTGGACCACAGTGCTATTTTTTTACTTATTGCAGGAACCTATACTCCATTTATGCTCATCAGCCTGCGTGGAGCATTGGGCTGGTCAGTGTTTGGAGTTATCTGGATTTTAGCTGTTCTGGGCGTGGTTTTAAAATGTTGTTTTGTCTATCGTTTCAAGCGCCTGTCCCTGGCGATCTATATTGGCATGGGCTGGCTGTGCCTTGCAGTGGGCCACAAGCTGTATCAGGCACTGTCTGCAACAAGCATGATTTTTCTTCTTCTGGGCGGCCTTGTTTATACTGGTGGCGTTTTCTTTTATGTCTGGAAGCGCCTGCCCTATAGCCATGCTGTGTGGCATGTTTTTGTGTTGGCAGGCAGTGTACTGCATTTTTTCTCGGTCCTCCATGTCCTGCCTGTCTGAAAAACCGTGGTTTGTGTATATTATCCGCTGCCGTGATTTGTCGTTATACACAGGCATTACCACAGATGTTCCACGCCGCTTTGCAGAACATGCCAAGGCTGGCCCTAAAAGTGC
>JAAYGZ010000258.1 GCA_012727515.1 Desulfovibrionales bacterium | reverse complement strand
ATGGTCAAGGAGCGGGGCCTGCATTCTGTCAACAATTCTGGATAAATCAGGATGAACAAAGGCCTGCCTCACGTGTGACAAGGCATGGTGCGCCACTAAAAACAGCAGCGCACGGGGAACCAGACCATAAAAGAAAAGACACAGGCTTAAAAACGGCCACCAGGACGCCAGGCTTGTGTTGGCCAGGCCGGAAATCCCGTCTTTTAAAATAATACGGCTTCCTTCAATATGTTCTGGACTGGGCACCAGTTCCCAGGACATGGGCAACCAGGACCACGGCCAGGACAAAACAGTAACAAGCATTTCCATGCCAGATGCGCCGGAAATCAGGGTGGATTGCCAGCCAAAAGCCAGGTCTGTCACCGCAACACTACCCAGCAGGCAGGATAATGCGCCCAGGGCAAAGCTCATGCCGCCTTGTTGCAGCAAACTAAGGAGTTCCCAGGCAAAAAAAGGAGTGTAGCGCTGATGACGCAGTACAGAGTGGATAAACCCGGCCTGGGGCAGCACGCGAGAACAGCGACACGCCAAGTCAAAGATCAAAAAAGAAAACCAGGGCACATGCTTTGTATGTGTCTTGCGCCGCAGAATCAAAAAAATGGCCGTGCATAAACTGAAGAAAAATTGAGGGAAAACAGCAAGGACAAGAAAAATTGATACATTGACCGGATACAGACCAAAATAATGCAGCAACCCGCGCACCAGAAAAAATCCAGTGACAAATCCCAGGATCACCAGCAGCCACAAGATAAGCGTCCTGGCCCTGGCCCAGAACAAGGATGGCCCAGCAGTCGCGGCTGCCACGCGCTGTGCTGTCAGCCAAAAAGAAAAATACTGCTCCGGCTCCAGGCCCTGCTTCCTGGCTTCCAGCCCCAAAGCACGGTCCCTGGCCTGAATCTCCCGTAACTCCAGGTCCTGGTCGCGGGCCAAAAACCATTCCACATCCAGATAATCTGCAAAACAAAACGCTCTGTTCATAGGCCCAAACCCTATCACCAGCGGCCAACAAAGGCAAAAACAACCAGCCAGCCCTGCCGCAGCGCTGGTCGCGGTCTTGTAAATTCTTGTAAATGACAGAATGAACCAGCGATTTCCGTATGTACGCTGATTTCCTGGCATAAACAGACAAAGCCGAACCTGGGTGACCAGATTCGGCTTTGTACAGATCGTTCATGAGTGGAGGCGGCATCCAGATTTGAACTGGAGAATGGAGGTTTTGCAGACCTCTGCCTTACCGCTTGGCTATGCCGCCTCACTGTGGAGCGGGAAACGGGATTTGAACCCGCGACTTCAACCTTGGCAAGGTTGCACTCTACCACTGAGTTACTCCCGCTCAACGAGGAACGGTCTTTATAAAGACAAAGTGAAACTGTCAACTACAAAAACACGTTTCACTGCACTTGCCAAAAATGATTGTGACTCGTAGCATAAATTCTGTTTGAGTTGGACAGCACGTTCTTGTGTAAATCTGCATGACAAAGACCAGAGACACCCTGCTTTACTCTGTGTGTCCTGGTACAAACATATGGCTGCCGTGTGCTATGACGCGGATTTGACCAAAATGGAGACAGGTATGAATTCCCGTGGTTCTGTTTTTTTCTTTCTGTTGTTTCTGACACTGCTCTGTGGCCTGGGCGCTCTCTATTATGTTAAAGGCGAGTGGACGCCCCCCATGCTCACCCTCACGCCTCAGCAGTCCACAGTTGGTCTTAAAACCGTCTTTACCCTGACTGCCGCAGATACAGACTCTGACTTGCGTCGCCTTGAAGTGGTCGCACACCAGGGCTCCAACACAGTGAGCATCCTCAGCAAAGACATTGCCCCACAGACCAGGGACATCCAGGAACAATTTTCTCTGCCAGCCCAAGGGTTGAAAAACGAGCCAGTGACCCTGGTTGCCACGGTGACAGACACATCATGGCACCGTTTTGGGCGCGGCAATAAAGCAGAAGTCAGACAAGAGATGGCTCTTGATCTTAAGCCACCAGTTATTTCTGTGCTTTCTGGCCAGCACAATGTTAACCAGGGCGGCGCAGGCTGTCTGGTGTACAGCACCAATGAAGAATTGGCCCGCTCCGGGGTGCAGGTCGGCTCGTATTTTTTTCCTGGATACCCATATCAGGGTGGTAAATATATCTGCTTTTTTGCCCTGCCCTATGAAGTGGACCCCAAAGCTGTAACCCCGGTGCTGGTGGCTGAGGATCTGGCCAATAATGCAGTAACCACTGGTTTTTTCTTCCGGCCTTTGCTTAAAAAGTTCAAACACGACAGCATCAATATCTCAGATAACTTCCTGCAGTCCAAAATGGGACAATTTGTTGATATCTATCCAGGCCTTAGTCTGGTGGACGTGTTCTTAAAGGTTAATTCTGAACTACGCGCAAAAAATGTCGCTTTTCTCAAAGAGCTGGGCACAGATACTGTACCGCAAATGCTGTGGGAGGGAACCTTTGTCCGCCTGCCCAACAGTGCGCCCATGGCTGGTTTCGGGGATAACCGGACCTATATGTACCAGAATAATCCCATTGATAATCAGACCCACCTGGGCGCAGACCTGGCCTCCCTGGTCACCTCGCCTGTACCGGCTGGCAATACCGGGCGCGTGATCCTGGCGGAATTTATGGGCATTTACGGTAATGTCATTGTTCTGGATCATGGCTTTGGCGTCCACTCCCTGTACTCTCATCTCAGCGAAATCCATGTCCACAAAGGTGATACCGTCCAACGCAGTCAGATCATTGGCAAAACAGGAGCAACAGGCATGGCTGGCGGCGATCACCTGCACTTTGGCATGCTTATCTCCGGAATACAGGTCCAGCCCATTGAATGGTGGGATAGTCATTGGATTCGGGACAATATTACCGCAAAACTCAACTAGGGACGCGCTGATCAGCTCAGTCCTTGCGAGT
>JAAYGZ010000257.1 GCA_012727515.1 Desulfovibrionales bacterium | reverse complement strand
TGGGCGCCACATGAATTTTATCTTTCAAGTCCAGCAGCAGGCGCTTGGCTGTTTTGGTCCCAATGCCTGGCACCCTGGACAGACTCACAACGTCATCCGTGGCAATGCAGGTAGCCAGTTCTCCGGGTGAAAAGCAGCCCAGCATGGACAAGGCGGTTTTTGGCCCCAATTTTGGCGCAGCCAGCAAGGTGGCAAAGGTCTGGCGTTCTTCCCAGGAAGAAAATCCATACAAGGTCAGGGCGTCTTCGCGCACCACTGTAAACACAAAAAAGCGTAGTGTTTCGCCCTGGCCAGGCAAGGAGGACAAACCACGCGCAGTTAAAAACAGGTGATAGCCCACTCCGGCCTGGGTCAGAAGCACACACGAATCCAAATCAGCATGCAGCAGTGTTCCTTCAAGGTAGGCTATCATCATCTCCCCCTATATCCGCACAGCAGGCAGGCTGGCTGGATCAAAATTGCGGGCAAAACGGGCATGATTGAGATGACAGATGGCCACGGCCAATGCATCGCCCGCATCCTCTGCCCAATCAGGCCGCACGCCCAGCAACTGGCCAACCATAAAAGAAACCTGTGTTTTTTCAGCACGGCCAGCGCCCACCAGAGATTTTTTGACCATGGTGGGCGCGTATCCAAACACTTGAACCTTGTGTACGCCACACGCCGCCAGCACCGCGCCCCTGGCCTGACCGAGTTTTAGGGCCGAGGCCTGATTAGGCCCGGCAAAAACCTGTTCCACGGCCACCACTTCTGGCTGATGTTTGTCCAGGAGCAAACGCACCTGTTCAAACATCAGGCCCAGGCGGACACTGGCCCATTCTTCCTTAGGGCGCACCACACCGGCCTCAACCAGACTCAGGCACCCAGAGCGTTCGCGCACCAGGCCAAAGCCCATGCAGCGCGACCCAGGATCAATGCCCAGCACCACGCGGTCCGCGCTCACAGGCTAGATTTCCGCCAGCAGTTCCGGCGGCAATTCAAAATTGGCATAGACGTTTTGCACATCATCATTGTCTTCCAGGGCGTCATAGAGCTTTAAGACCTTGCGCCCGGTTTCCACATCCACAGCAACCATATTTTGCGGAATGCGGCTTAAGTCTGCGCTTAAAAATGTAATGCCCGCAGCCTCAAAAGCAGCTCTGGCTGTATGAAAATCTTCTGGCGCGCACTGCACCTGCCAGGAATCATCGTCATCAAGCACGTCTTCCACCCCAGCTTCCAGACCCACTTCAACAAGCTGATCTTCGGTGTAGTGTTCCTTGTCAAAAGCAAACACACCCTTGGTGTCAAACATCCAGGCCACGCAGCCGGCCGAGCCCATGGAACCGCCATTTTTACTCAAGATATGCCGCACTTCAGCCACAGTACGGTTTTTATTATCTGTGACTGCTTCCACTAAAATGGCCACTCCGCCCGGAGCATACCCTTCATACATGATTTCTTCCAGGGCCGCAGAGGCCAGCTCGCCTGTACCTTTTTTAATGGCAGTATCAATTTTGTCCTTGGGCAGATTCACTGCCTTGGCCGCTTCAATGGCCGCACGCAAACGCGCGTTCATGTCAGGATCGCCACCGCCTTTGGCTGCTAAAATAATTTCTTTGGTCACCTTGGTGAACGCTTTACCGCGTTTGGCATCCTGACGGCCTTTGCGGTGCTGAATATTTTTCCATTTACTATGTCCTGCCATCGTCAAACCTCCACATCGTGTCTTACGGATGGACCGTGGTTGCGGCTCCAGGCACGAATCCCAGACCCAGAATAAATATTTCCTTGCTCTCAGCCCGACTGCTTTTGGGCTTGAACATACTGACCTTGACAAATGCAGGCCGCAGAGAATGCACAAACGGGCGCACATCCGGGCCTTCAAAAACTTTGGCAATAAATACCCCGCCAGCCTTGAGCCACTCCGCAGCTACCTCATAGGCTGCTTCCACCAGATTCATGGACCGGGCCTGATCAGTAAAGACCGAGCCTGTTGTTTTGGGCGCCATGTCGCTGATGACCAGATCAAAAGGAGCACCCGCCTGCACGGCGTCCACAAACCGGGGTGAGCGGGCAAAAATATCTTCCTGCAGAAAGGTGACCTGTGCAGGAAAAACCGTGTCCGGCATGTTCAGATCAATGCCCAGCACCTGCCCCTGTGGCCCCACCTGCTGGGCCGCGTACAAGGTCCAGGAACCAGGACAGGCCCCCAGATCAAGCACATGCTGGCCTGGCCGAAACAGTTTATGCGCCTTGTCCATTTCCTGAAGCTTATATACGGAGCGGGCTGGGTATTTATCCTGCTTGGCTTTTTTAAAATAATAATCGCGGTATTCTTTCATGGTTTCTCTACAGGCCGGAGTATAACCCGACCTCACAAACGAGGCGTCTTCATGCCAGCCAGACCCATACGTGTAAAGGTAGAAAACGAAGTGGGAAATTGGGTTTCCCTGCCAGATGGTCCCCAGACCCTGGCCCTGTTCGGGCATGGGGATGATCTGCTTATCCTCTGCCCTGGCCCGGACATCTCGCTATGCATACACGCCCTGCCCCGGGCCAGGCGTGTTTTTCTGCTCCAGAGTCCGGAATTTGCCGACCAGATGTCTGCTCAGTGGGCCAGGTCCATTCCCCAAAACTGGAACATGGTCAGCCTGGACCAGGCCCAGGCCATGCTGGGCACAGTGCGTGTGCTGCACTATCTTCCGGCCACGCGCCTTTTTCCGCGCATCTATGCCCCGCTTCTGGCCCGCCTGCATGTTCCTGCGTCTGGGTTGCCGCGCTCTCAAACCGTCCTTGTGCCCAGCATAGAGCAGGGCCTTATCAGCACAGAACTGTGTACAGCGCTCAAAAATCTGGGCTATGTTCCCCAACCTGTTTCAGCCCACCTGTCCAGCTCTGTTTTACGCCAGCACCTGGAAAAAGAACAGCCAGTCCTGTTTCTAAGCATCAATTTTCATGGTCTGGACAGCTTTGGCGAAAACCAGGCCCTGCTTCAAGCTGCTGACGTGCCTGTAGTGGTTTGGTGTGTGGACAACCCCTTTCACCTCCTGACCAGCCAGAAAAACCAACTCTGGAAAGACCTGTTGCTTTTTGTCACTGATGACTGGTTTGTGCAGCCCTTGCGTGCACTGGGCGCTCAGGCTGTTCACCTGCCCCTGGGCACTGATCTGACAATTTTTTCCAGATCGCCAGCCACGGCACATACACCTGTCAGTTTTGTCGGGCGCAGTCAGTTTCCAGACCGGGATCGTTTTTTTGCGGCCTGCACAGTGCCAGAAACCCTTATGCAGCAAGCTACTGCCCTGCCTGGCAGGCAGGCGCATTTTGGCTGGTGGCATGAAAAACACGGTCATCCGGCCCTGTGGCCTGGCCAGGCCGTGCGTACTGTTGGCTTTGGCGCGGAACAAACTTCAGCCCTGTGGCGCATCCGCTGTCTGCATACCCTGGCCCAGGCTGGTCATCTGGATATTATTGGTGATGCGCACTGGAAGAGCCTCATCCCTGCGGCCCATGTACGCACGCCCGTGGATTATTATCATGGTCTGGCAGCGCTCTACGCCCAATCAGCATTTTCTCTGAACCTGACCAGCCTGCTCCTGCCCCACGGCCTGACCCAGCGCCATTTTGACGCCTGGGCTGCCGGAGGTTTTGTGCTCACGGACAATACGCCTGGGCTTCACATCTTTCCCCAGGAACTGACTGCTCCCATCACCTTTGGCACGCCCCAGGAGGCTGTGCAGCGTATGCATGTATTGCAGGCTGACCCACGGTACAAAGAAGAATTGCGCCAGGCCTGGTACAGCGAAATCACCACGCGCCATACCTACACACAGCGGCTACAAATTATTGTGGATCATTGTGCCGGCACGACATAGCCGCTCATTATTTGCCCACAGAACGTCCTATTTCAAAGGCCTGGCCCAGATACTCGCCCACTGTATAATAGGCTCTGGTAATTGGGGTAAAAACCACAGGCCGGACCAGGGACATATCCGGATACCCCTGGGCATCCAGCACGCTTTCATCAGCCTTGACATCCATGATCTGGCCCACAAACTGAACATGCATCCCCAAAGGCACGGTGCGCACCAGGGAGCATTCCAGAATAAGCGGAAATTCGGCCACATACGGCGCATCAACCACGCTTGAGCGCTCCGCAGTCAGGCCAGTGGCTGCAAATTTATCCACATCCTTGCCAGAAACAATGCCAAAATAATCAGCAACTGCCACCTGCTGGGCTGATGGCACGCTGATGGTAAAGGCCTGCCTGGCCACAATAGCCTCATAACTGTGTCGCTCTTCACGCACAGACACAGCCACGCATGGCGGCTGCGAACAGCAGATTCCGCCCCAGGCAGCAGCCATGCCATTGGCTTTACCTGCGCTGTCATAGGACCCGATAATCCACAAAGGCGTGGGCTGGGCCAATGTTTTTGCTCCAAGTGAACGCTTCATACTTTCCTCCGTACTGGATGTGGATTGCCGGACCTCTCTTGCCACGCTTTTGTATATGGTTATACAAGGCCTCCGGCACGCAAGAAAGCAACATACCCCAACCACCCTATCAATTCAACTCACAGAACAACCCATGAATACAAAAGCGATCCATATTGTTGGTGCTCGTCAGCACAACCTGAAAAACCTGACCCTGGACATCCCCAGGGATCAGCTTGTGGTGGTCTGCGGACCATCTGGCTCAGGCAAATCAACCCTGGCCTTTGATATTGTCTATGCCGAAGGCCAGCGCCGCTATGTGGAATCTTTGTCCGCCTATGCCCGCCAGTTTCTGCCCCAAATGGACAAGCCAGCCATTGATGCCATTGAGGGCCTGACCCCGGCCATTTCCCTGGAACAGCAGACCGTGTCCAAAAATCCGCGTTCCACAGTGGGCACTGTAACTGAAATTTATGATTTTCTGCGTGTTTTTTACGCACGCCTGGGTAT
>JAAYGZ010000256.1 GCA_012727515.1 Desulfovibrionales bacterium | reverse complement strand
CCCCACTACGGTCCACCCTGGAAGGGTCTTTGCCAGAAAAAGCACCGCCACCATGATTGCCCATGCCGCCGTAGGTATCATTGATGATTTTACGCCCTGTCAGGCCACAGTCGGCCAGGGGCCCGCCAGCCACAAAACGACCAGTGGTATTGATCAGGATACGGGTACTTGCGTCCATCATGTCTGCTGGCATTACCTTGTAGATCACTTCACGCTTGATGCCTTCGACAATTTCCTCGTAGCTGACCTCAGACGTATGCTGGGAAGAGACCACCACATTGTCAATGCGCACAGGTTTGCCCTGACGATATTCCACAGAGACCTGGGTTTTGCCATCTGGCCGCAGGAAATTGAGTGTCCCGTTCTTGCGTACTTCTGCCAGGCGGCGGCTCAGATTGTGCGCGTAATAGATGGGAGCCGGCATCAGGCTTGGGGTTTCTGTTGTGGCATAGCCAAACATCATGCCCTGGTCACCAGCCCCCTGGTCTTCCTGTCTGGCACGGTCCACGCCCATGGCAATGTCAGGAGACTGTTTGTCAATGGAGGAAAGAACCGCGCAGGTATTGGCATCAAAACCCATGTCTGAGCTGACATAGCCAATTTCTCGCACTGTATTGCGGACAATTTCCGGGAAATCAGCATAGGCTTCAGTGGTGATTTCTCCGGCAATCATGGCCATGCCTGTGGTAACCAGGGTTTCGCAGGCGACACGGGAGGCCGGGTCTTGTTCCAGCAAGCAGTCCAGCACAGCATCAGAAATCTGGTCGGCAATTTTGTCGGGATGGCCTTCGGTCACGGACTCGGATGTAAACAAATAGTGGTCGGCATTGAGAATCATGCGTTTGTCTCCTTGGGTCTTGGGAGGTTGTTAATAACGGTAATGATCAGGCTTGAATGGCCCGGTCACAGAGACGCCAATATAGTCGGCCTGTTCCTGAGACAATGTTTCCAGTTCCACGCCCAGACGATCAAGGTGCAGGCGGGCCACTTCTTCATCCAGAATTTTGGGTAAGATCATGACCTGGGGTGGATAGGTGTTCTGAGCCAGGTCAAGCTGGGCCAAAACCTGGTTGGTAAAGGAGTTGGACATGACAAAACTGGGATGTCCTGTGGCACAGCCCAGATTGACCAGACGTCCTTCAGCCAGAACAATCAGGCTCTTGCCACTGGGCAGGGTCCATTTGTCCACCTGGGGCTTAATAGTTATTTTGGTGCACCCATGCGTATTTTCCAGAAAGCCCATGTCTATTTCATTATCAAAATGGCCGATATTGCAGATAATGGCTTCGTCTTTCATCTGCTGCATGTGTTCCCCACGAATGACGTGGTAATTACCTGTGGCTGTGACAAAAATATCTGCGATCTGACACGCCTTGGCCATGGTGGTCACTTCATAGCCTTCCATGGCTGCCTGCAGCGCGCAAATGGGGTCAACTTCCGTGACCAGCACCCGGGCACCAAAACCACGCATGGATTGGGCGCAACCTTTGCCCACATCTCCGTAGCCACAAACAAGAACAATCTTGCCGGCAATCATGATGTCCGTGGCTCTTTTGATACCATCGGCCAGGGATTCCCGGCAGCCATACAAATTATCGAATTTGGATTTGGTCACAGAGTCATTGACGTTAAATGCCGGAAAAAGCAGTTCGCCTGATTTGGCCATCTGGTACAGACGATGTACTCCGGTTGTGGTTTCCTCGGAAACGCCCCGAATCCTGGCTGCAATTTTTGTCCATTTTTCAGGGTCGCTTTTAACGCTGGCTGCCAGGCGGTCCAGAATACAGTGAAATTCTTTATTGTCCGTGCTCCGATCCAGCAGGGAGGGATTTTTCTCGCACTTCACGCCTTCATGCACCAGAAGTGTTGCATCCCCGCCATCATCCACAATAAGATCAGGCCCACTGCCATCAGGCCAGGTCAGGGCCATTTCCGTGCACCACCAGTATTCTTCCAGGGTTTCACCTTTCCAGGCAAAAACCTTGGCCAGGCCCTGATCGACCACGGCTGCGGCAGCATGGTCCTGGGTGGAAAATATATTGCATGAGGCCCAGCGCACATCCGCACCCAGAGCGTGCAGGGTTTTGATGAGCATGGCTGTCTGGATGGTCATGAGCAGGCTGCCGGTCACGCGCAGGCCAGCCAGGGGCTTTGCGCTGTCATATTTGTCAATAAGGGCCATCAGTCCGGGCATTTCCCGCTCAGACAGCTGCATTTCCTTGGTTCCCCACTCGGCCAGGCTCATGTCTGCAACTTTGTGCTCCAGCGTAGGGTCTATGGGTTGAATCATGGTATCTCCTTGGGTTTCAGGGAAGGCCCTGTTTGTTACACAGAAAAATGTTCCCGCGTGGCCGTAAGAATCAGCAGATTCAGGCCCAGGTTAACTGGAATTTGTTGGCAGGTGATGGCGTTAAATCCTGCGCGGTTCAGCCAGGCGTCTAAATCTGATGAGGAAAATCCAAGCCAGCGGTCACCATAAAGGGTGCGCATGGACTCATTGTTGTGACTGACAAAATCAACCACCACTGCCTGGCCCCCGGGCCGCAGAATGCGTCCCATTTCAGCCAGCCCTGCCTGCGGAGCAGCCAGGTGATGCAGGACCAAAGACATAATGGCTGCATCTGCCTCTGCATCGCGCAAAGGCAGATGTTCCAGATCGCCCAGGCGCAGGCTGATGGCCGTGCTGTCGGGCAGAAGCCTGGCTGCTGCTTCAAGCATACGCGGGGAATTATCCACGCCAATGGTATGCTGTGCCTGGTCAGCCAGCAGGCCAAGCATCAGGCCTGGCCCGCATCCCAGGTCTGCCACCACGCCGGATTGATTTGCCACGCCCGTATGGGCCAGATGGCTGAGGATGGTCTGATTCAGATCAAAGTCACCCACAATATCACGGCTCATTTTAATCCAGTCCGCTGCTACTTCGTCAAAAAAACGGGTTGTGGATTGGCGTCTGTCCAGCAAAACCTGTTCGGCCTTGTCCAGATCACGCTGATGTTCAGGAAATTCGCACAGTTCATCGAGAACAGCCTGAAGGAGTGGAGGCGCAGTATGTTTGTCCTGGGCTGAATAAAAGGCCCACAATCCATTGCGCTGATAGGTCACAAATCCTGCATCAACCAAAATTTTCAGATGGCGGGAAATGCGCGACTGGCCCATGTCCATGACCTGCACGATCTCACCCACATTTAATTCATAGCGGGCCAGAACGCCTAAAAGGCGCAGTCTGGTTTCGTCTGCCAGGGCTTTGGTTTGTGCAAGAAGTTTCATCGCAGGAGAATCGGATATTTTACGAGCGTTATATTTCTGCATCAAGATATCTTGATGCAGTTGCTGCCTAGCCAGGAGCGCGTACAAGGTCAAGCCAATTATTTGCCGGGGCGCCCTGGGCGGTCCGGCTTCAGGGGTTGATGTACATGCGCCGCCAGTGGTTAGTGCGCCCTGTACAGGCCAGTTACCTCTATTTACAATCCACTCAGGCTGGCATAGCCATTCTTTTTTTGAAACTTTCCATACCATGGGCTGGTCGCATGTGCATGGAACTTCTTTGGTCTCATAGCAGTGTCGGGAGTGTATTGTGCGCAGAAGTATTGAACATGCGGGTTGGGGCAAGCTGAGTTATGAAATCCGGGCCATTGTTGCTGTGGCTCAGGATCTGCGAAACTTGGGGCTGGATATTACCTGGGAAAATATTGGCGATCCTATTGAAAAAGGTGAGCAGGTTCCTGTCTGGATTAAAGAAATTATCGCTGGTCTGGCCATGGATGATCATTCCTACGGGTATTGCGCGACACAAGGCGTGCTGGAAACACGCGAATTTGTTGCCCAGTTGGTAAACCGGCGCGGTAGTTATCAGGTCACGGCCGATGATATTATCTTTTTTAATGGCCTGGGCGATGCGGTGGCTAAAATTTTTGGTTTTTTAAAGCGCGAGGCCAGGGTTATTGGCCCGTCGCCAGCCTATTCAACCCATTCTTCAGCAGAAGCAGCGCATTCTGGATACGAACACCTGACCTATGAGCTGGACCCGCGCAATGGCTGGATGCCTGACCTGGTCGATCTGGAAAATAAAGTTCGCTACAATGACTCTATTGCAGGAATACTGTTCATCAATCCGGATAATCCGACAGGCGCAGTATATCCATGTGAGTTGATAGAAAAAATTGTGGATATTGCCCGGCGCTATGATGTATTTGTTGTAGCAGATGAAATTTATGCCAATATTGTCTATAGTGGACATCCAACATGCAGCTTGTCTGAAGTAATTGGTGATGTACCAGGCATGGCTTTGCGAGGTATTTCCAAGGAATATCCCTGGCCAGGAGGGCGTTGTGGCTGGATTGAAGTCTATAATAAAGATAAAAATCCTGATTTCAACGCCTATATCCGCAGCTTGTTAAATGCAAAAATGCTGGAAGTCTGCTCCACCAGCCTGCCACAATTATCCATTCCTCGCGTCATGGGCGACCCGCGCTACGCCGCGCACCTGGAAGCCCGGCGCACCATGTTTGAACAGCGTGCCATTGAAGCCTGGTCCGCGTTTCAAGGCGTTGCCGGTGTGCAGGTCATTCAGCCCCAGGGCGCTTTTTACATGGCAGTCATGTTTGAGGACGGCGTGCTGAATCAGCAGCAGACCCTGCCCATTTCCAACCCTGCGATACGAACATATATTGAAGAAATTGTGCATGGGGTGGAAGTGGATAAGCGTTTTGTGTATTATCTGCTTGGGGCCACAGGAATCTGCGTGGTTCCGCTCACAGGTTTTTGCTGTGGCCGCAAAGGATTTCGGGTGACCTTGCTGGAAACAGATGACGCTAAACGCCAGCAAACCTGGAAAACCATTACCCAGGCCATTGGTGCGTATCTGGGTTCTGCTGCCTGATGGTGGTGGCCGGAGTGGATGTGACACAGAAATCAACAGAATCCTGCCTGCTGCCCATTGGTGTTTTTGATTCAGGCATTGGCGGGCTTACCGTTTTGAAAGCGCTGATGGAGCGTCTGCCCCAGGAGCGTTTTTTATATCTGGGCGATACTGCCCGGCTGCCCTATGGCAGCAAAAGCGCCAGATCTGTGACTCGCTATGCTTTGCAAACAACAGCCCTGCTGCGACAACGCGGGGTCAAGCTGCTGGTGATTGCCTGCAATACAGCCACGGCAGTGTCTTTGGATGCCCTGCAAGGGGCCTACCCGGACCTGCCTGTTGTGGGGGTTATTCGCCCTGGGGCGTTGGCTGCATGCCAGGCCAGTGCGTCTGGAAAAATTGGTGTTATTGGCACGGAAAGCACAATTGCGGGTGGTAGTTATGAGCGGGAAATCCTGAACATGCGACCAGAGGCCCAGGTTTTTGGACGTTCGTGCCCGCTTTTTGTGCCCCTGGCCGAAGAAGGCTGGTGCACAGGTCAGATTGCCCGGCTTGTGGCTGAGCAGTATGTGGGCACCCTGTACGCAGAAACAGGTATTGATACTCTGGTGCTGGGATGCACACATTTTCCCGTGTTGCACCAGGCTATTCAGCACGCTGTAGGGCCAGAGGTCAGGCTGGTGGATTCAGCCCGCACCACTGCGGATTTTGTGCACGATATGCTTGTGCGCCAAGATATTTGTGCTGCTCCACGAAGCCAGGGCAGGCAGGTTTCGTTTCTGGCCACTGATGGGGGCGAGCGTTTTGCACGGGTTGGATCTTTATTTATGGACCAGCCGTTGCGCACCGAGGATGTGGAACTCGTTGATCTATAAAAGTTTTCGTGCATCAGACTGTAAACGTACTCTAATTCTGATGACGTGTGGAGAACCAGGTATGATTCCCAGGCATGATTTTCGAACCAGGCTGCATTGTCCGCGCTGCCATGCTTTACTTTATATCAGGCGAACCTGACAGGCTGTGCATGTGTATTGCAGGTCGTGCAATGCTCAGTTCAGACTGGAAGAATTTGGTACCACTCTTGATGATATTATTGAAGAATATCTGGCCAATATCCCCTGTGACCGGGTATGAGTGTACAGGGGTGTTTGGACACGCGCCCCTGAAACAGAGCTTACTCCATGAATATGATACATGCTGTCCTGACGCATAAATTTTTATCCAGCCAAAAGGTTTTGTCTTGAATACTGTTATTATCCCACGCCCAGAACATCCTGTTTCCCGCAAAAATATCCATCCTGACGCCTTAACAGTCATGTACCGCTTGGTGCGCAAAGGGTTTACCGCCTATCTGGTTGGCGGCAGTGTGCGTGATCTGCTTCTTGGCCGTCAGCCCAAAGATTTTGATGTGAGCACCAATGCCACGCCAGGGCAAATCAGAAAAATTTTTTCCAACTGTTTTTTAATTGGCCGCCGCTTTCGCCTGGCTCATATTCGTTTTGGCGAGCATATTATTGAGACATCAACCTTTCGCCGTTGTCCGGAAACAGATGAAGAAAATGGCGAGGACGATCTGTATGTACACCGCGATAATTGCTATGGCACTCCAGAAGAAGATGCCCTGCGCCGCGACTTTACCATTAACGGCCTTTTTTATGAAACCGTGCATTTTTCCATCATTGACCATGTTGGTGGCATCAGTGACATTCAAAGCCGCCTGATCCGCTGCATCGGTGATCTCGGCATCCGCTTTCAGGAACACCCGGTGCGCATGATCCGGGCCATTCGCTTTGCCTCGCGGCTGGATTTTCGTATTGAGCCCCAGACCTATAATGCCATGCTGCGCTTTCACCGGGAAATTCACAAAGCAGCAGGCCCGCGCATTTTTGAAGAACTGCACAAGCTGTTTGCCTTTGGCTGCGGCGAACAGGCCTATCGTCTGCTCTACAAAACCGGGCTGCTGCAT
>JAAYGZ010000255.1 GCA_012727515.1 Desulfovibrionales bacterium | reverse complement strand
TGGTACATCCCGCAGCGCCCTTCATTATTTACTGGGCACATAATGGCCGGACGTTGGCCAGATGCCAGGTCGTGTGTGGCCTGATGTACATAGGCCTGGGCTCGCTCGGTGTACAGGGCGCGCTCTGCTTCTGGCAGGGTGTGCAGGCCATGAATGAGATATGCCCATTCAATATAGGTGTGGTGCTGAAAATAACTGGTGCAGCAATTTTGCGTGCACCCATCACAGGTCAGGCCCAGGGCTGTGGCATGGCGCTGATACAGGTCCTGCATTTCTGTGTACAGGTGTGCAAGTTTGCGAAATGCCTGGGCAGGAAGGATTTTCTTCATAGCAAGTGATCAGATTGTGTCAAAATGTGAATAAGTTCAGTGCAAATAGCATCAAGGCTGCGTCCATCAGTCAGGATGGTGGTCTGGGCATAGCGTTCATACAACGGGGTGCGCTCCTCGTATAAATCCCGCAGGGTTTGTCCTGGTCCGATAGCCAGTCCCCGTGAACCTGGATTACGGAGGCGCTTGGTAATGGACGTAAATGATGTGCGCAGATAGATGATATGCCCCAGGGTGATCAAGTGCTGCATGGCGCGTTCATTGTAAATAACACTGCCACCTGTCGCAATAACACAGCGTTGCAGGCTGGTGCGAAGAATCTGCTCTGCCTCGGCCTGTAAAAAATTCTGCAGGCCCAGGCTGTCAGTAATGTGTTGCAGTGGAGCGCCCCACCAGGCTTCCAGAAGGTGGTCTGTGTCCACAAATGCCCAGCCCAGAGATGCTGCAAGCTGGCGGCCAATGGTTGATTTTCCGGACGCAGCCATGCCGATAAGAATAAAATTGGACAAAGGATTCATAGGCAGTTCCTGAGAATAAAGAAGCTCAAGCCTGGGCTTGAGCTTGTCTTGTGTCTCACAGTACGCATCTGTCAGCCACCCAGGTAGGCTTTCTTCACTTCCGGGTTGTTCATAAGCTCTTTGGCGTCGCCGGATGCGACAATAGCTCCGGTATCAAGCACATAGCCGCGATGGGCAAATTGCAGGGCAATGCGTGCATTCTGCTCAATAAGGAGCAGGGTCATGCCCTGGGAATTCAACTCCTTCAAGGCCCGGAACATATCATACATAAGGAGCGGTGCCAGGCCCATGGAGGGTTCGTCAAGCATGATAAAGTCTGAACCAGTCATCAGTGCCCGGCCCACAGCAAGCATTTGCTGCTCTCCGCCAGACAGCGATTCACTGCGCTGTTTGCGTCGTTCAACCAGGCGCGGAAACAGATCATAAACACGCTGATAGTCTGTTGCAATCTGCTCTGTGTCCTGGCGGGCAAATGTCGCAAGTTTCAGATTTTCTTCAACAGTCAGGTTGCCGAAAATATGCCGACCTTCAGGAGCCAGGGCCATGCGCATTTTGGTCACAATTTCATGGGGCGGGACATTGAGCAGGCTCTGCCCTTTGTACACAATATCTCCGCTGGCAATTTTAGGCCCTTCCGGTGGCCCAAGGCGGGCAATGGACAGGAGTGTTGTTGTTTTGCCAGCGCCATTGGCCCCGATCAGAGTTACTATTTCGCCCTGATTCACCGTAAAGGAGATGCCGTGCAAGGCTTCGGTATTACCGTATTTGACTTGAAGATTGGTTACAGAAAGCATCAGATATTCTCATCTCCCAGGTAGGCCCGGATCACTACGGGGTTGTTACGAATTTCCTCGGGAGTGCCCTCGGCAATGGTTGCACCAAAATCAATAACCTTGATGCGCTGGCACAGACTCATAACTACGGTCATCTGGTGTTCAATCATCCAGATGGCCATGTCAAATTCCTTGTGAATCCATTCAACAAGCCTGATCAGTTCAACCACATCAGAAGAAGGCAGGCCTGCGGCTGGCTCATCCAGAAGAAGGAGCTTGGGCTTGATGGACAAGGCCCGTGCAATCTCGACTTTGCGCTGGGTTCCATAGGGCAGGTTAGGAGGATATTCATTGGCCAGATCACGCATGTCCATGAATTCAAGAAGCTCCATGGAGGTGCGCTCAATGCTTGCTTCGCGGTCAGCGTAGCGCCTGGTGCGCATGAGAGAGTCCATCAAAGAGTAGCCCAGCCGGTAATGCTGGGAAACTTTGATATTATCCAGCACAGTCATATCTTTCCAGAGTCTGATATTTTGAAATGTGCGTGCTATGCCCAGTGCTGTAACCTGATGGGGCTTCAGGCCGCGTGTATTTTTGCCGTCAATTTTAATGAAACCGGAAGTGGGCTGATAAAATCCACTGACCAGATTAAAAACAGTGGTCTTGCCAGCGCCATTAGGGCCGATAAGAGCACAGAGTTCGTGGTTTTCCAACTGGACAGAGAAATCATTGACTGCAAGCAGGCCGCCGAAGCGTTGGGTGAGTTCTGAGATTTCGAGCAGGGCCATATTATTTGAACCTGTAGAAGCGCTTAAGTTTGGGAAAAACATCCGACAGTTCACGATTGCCCATGATGCCTTCTGAGCGAAATTGCATCAGGACAATCAGCAGCATGGGAATAGCAACCCATTTGAGCTGTTCAAGGGGTTTTAAAAATTCCAGCAAAATCGTAAAAATACCCGCCGCCAGAATAGAGCCAGTCAGGGAACCCATGCCGCCAAGATACACCATGACCAGACATTCTGTGGAGCGCAGGATAGTAAAAGAGGCTGGATTCACAAACCCGATCAGATAGGCGTACAGACCACCGGCCAGCCCTGCCAGGCCAGAAGAAAGCATAAACGCCACCAGTTTCATTTTATTGGTGTTCACACTCATGATCTCGGCAGCTACTTCATCCTGATGGATCGCTGTGACCCCCTTGCCATACGTGGAATAGACAAAGCGCCGTAAAACCCAGACCGTAAACACAACACCACCAAAAACCCAGAGCAGCATCCAGGACATAGGAAACATTTCTTCCATACCCAGGACAACTTTTTTCATGCCCATAAATCCTCTGGGACCACCCACAGCCTCAATATTTTCCAGAGCACTTTTAACAATATAGCCAGCAGCCAGGGTAATAATGGCCAAGTAGTCACCACGAGTTTTAAACGAGGGAATAGCAACTAAAAGCCCGACCAGCGCTGCACTGGCAAAGCCTGTGGCCAGGATAATGGGGAATGCCAGCGGGGCCATGCTCATGGGCAGCCAGGGCTGTCCAAAGACCTGATCAGGAACAAACAGAAAAACTCCGACAATGGACGAAACATAGGCCCCGACAGCCATGAAGCCGGCGTGGCCGCAACTGAATTCGCCCATGTATCCATTAACAAGATTGAGGCTGGCCGCCAGGATCATGTACACGCCCATGGTACACAGGAATGTCACTTCATACTGGCCTAAAAATCCAGCCTGGGCCGTGGCCATAAGGCCGAGCAAAAGGGCGCAGAGCGCGGTGGGTATGGTGAAACGTACGCTCATAATCAGATCTTCGTTGTTCTGGGTTTACCGAAGATTCCGGTGGGTTTCCAGGTCAGGATGCCCAGCAGAATGCTGAAAGAAATCAGGTCCCGCAATTCTGAACTAAAGGTGGCTGCCACGGTGACTTCCAGAAAAGCAAGGAGAAAACCACCGACAAGCGCGCCACGTATTTCACCAATACCGCCGACAACTGCGGCAATAAAGGCTTTCCAGCCAACCAGGGCACCCATAAACGGATCAAGAACCGGGAAGTTCATGGCGTACAGCAGGCCAGCCAACCCAGCCATGGATGAACCAAGGAAGAATGTAAAAATAATAATGATGTCCAGGGGAATGCCCATGAGCGGAACAGCAAATTTGTCATAGGAGACTGCACGCATGGCCATGCCCAGCTTGGTGCGGGTTACAACCCAGTGCAAAAGTCCGAACACAAGGAAACAAACAACTATGGCCGCCAGTTTCAGGCTGGTTACAGTTGCCCCACCAACCTCTATGAGCACTCTGGGCACAAGGGAGGGGAAGGATTTTCGTGAAGCCCCCAAAATGGCCAGGTTGCCATATTCAAGAACAATGCCCATCATCAAAGCGGTGATAACCAGATACAGGCGATTGGCTCCTTTGAGGCGTAACGGCTTATAGGCTACGCGCTCAATGAAAATGCCAACACCAGAAGTCAGGAGCATGGTCACAGGGATGGTGAGGGCCAAGACTACCCACCCAGGTATTCCGGGCTGGATAAAGCCATATTGTCCAAGCAGGGCAGTGGCGCTGAAAAAAGCAACGTATGCGCCGACCATAAAAATATCGCCATGAGCAAAATTGATGAGCAGCAACACGCCATAAACCAGGCAATAGCCCAGGGCGATCAGCGAATAATAGCTGCCCAGCTGCAGGGCATTAAAGCCCTGTTGGATAATGGTATCAAGCATGGTCTGTGATCCAAAGTGGTTGTAAGGTCTGGGAAGGGAACAGGAGAAGCATCCTGTTCCCAGAAATCATAACATTACGGACAAACAGACTCGTGGAAGGTAAACTCACCTGCATCGTCAATCTTAACGATAACAGCGCATTTGACGGGATCACCGATCTGGCCATCAAAGCTCATGGTGCCGGTAATGCCTTCAAAGCCACGCATGGAGGCCATAGCGTTACGCAGGTCTTCACGAT
>JAAYGZ010000254.1 GCA_012727515.1 Desulfovibrionales bacterium | reverse complement strand
TGATCTTTTACTTTATCCGAATAGGTCCATTTGGCAGCCATATCAGTTTCTCCTGTACAAGGTGGACATGTCACGAATACGCCCGATAATGGGCGGAAGTTTTTCCAGCATATACTGGATATCTTCTGCTGTGGTTTCCCGGCCCAGGCTGATGCGAACAGAACCATGCGCATTTTCCACGGGCACGCCTGTGGCCATGATAACATGGGATGGATCAAGGGAGCCAGACGCACAGGCCGAGCCAGTGGACACGGCAATGCCGGCCAGATCCAGATAGAGCAGGATGGCCTCGCCCTCGGCTCCGACAAAAGAAGCATTGAGCGTGCCAGGCAGACAGTGTTCGGGGTGACCCAGAAAAAGCACGTCCGGAACAGCAGTGGCAATGCCGTCTCGCAGCGTATTTTTAAGGTGCAGCAGGCGGGGTTCTTCATCGCGCATTTCACGAACGCGCATTTCAACAGCCTTGCCCAGGCCAATAATGCCCAGGGAGTTTTCTGTTCCTGCTCTGCGGCCTGATTCCTGATGTCCACCCAGTATAAGCGGACAGTAGGGCGTGCCTTTTTTAACGTAGAGCGCTCCAATACCTTTTGGTCCATATATTTTATGGGCTGACAGGCTTAAGAAATCCACGTCCAGATCACGGACATCCACAGGAATTTTGCCCACTGCCTGCACTGCATCTGTATGAAACAGAGCGCCCCGCTCATGGGCAATGTGTGCTGCGGCCTTAATGTCCTGGATTGTGCCGATTTCATTGTTGGCCATCATAATAGACACCAGGCCCACGCTGTCGGTTACTGCAGAGCGCAGTTCATCCAGATCTATGCGGCCATGTTTGTCCACGCCCAGGTAGCGCACACAATGATTTTTTTTGCCCAGATTCTGGGCTGTGTTCAGGACGCATGGATGTTCAATGGCCGTGGTCACCAGGTCATGGCGTCCGCTCATGGCGCAGGAACAGGTTGTGCTGTCACAGCGGAGCAGGGATAACACAGTATTGTTGGCCTCAGACCCACTGCCCACAAAGAGCATGTCCTGTGGATCAGCGCCAATAAATGCTGCGGTCTGGGCGCGGGCTTCTTCGATTTTTTCACGCGCTTCGCGACCAAAACTGTGCATACTTGATGGATTACCAAATATCTCCAGGCCCTCAATAAGGGCTTTTTTTACTTCTGGATGCAAAGGAGTGGTGGCGTTATTATCAAGATAAACAAGACGGTCTTCCATATAATTCCTCCTTGGTTCACGGGGTGCCTGATTCTTGTAGTGCTGCTGTACTCATTGTCCACCACGTAAAGTGCGTACAGCCGTATTTTTTATCTGTCCGATGGCTCTGCGGTGTACCAGCGCCTGTCAGTCCAGGAATAGAGTTCATGGGGCCAGAACCCGGCCTTGTAGGCCATTCGCGCACAGCCAGGCACAACATAGCCAAGATAATAATAGTCCAGCTTCAGATTTTGCGCTTGTGCTATCTCGCGCAGAGCGCTTAAAATGCCCAGGCTGAAGCGGGCATAATCTGGATCAAAAACAAAATATACAGAACTTAAGCCATCAGCAGCCTGGTCCAGGTAGCCTGCGCCAATAAGTCTGCCTGCCAGTTCATAGCGTGAGAGCAGGGCCGGGCAGGACGGACTATGGAGCTGCAGGACAAAATCATCAAAGTTGACGTGTTGTGCAAAACGCATGGCCGAGTGGCGTTGATACAGATCAAAAAGAGCCTCTTCATAACGTAGCGGAGCAAAAGAAACGTCTATGTCTGCGCCTTTGCGCCATACGCGGCGCTGGCTGCGGCTGGGCGCAAAGCTGGTCACAGGTATGCGCAAGGGTGTGCAGGCCTGGCAGTGCGGGCAGGCCGGACGAAAATAATAGGTGCCAAATGTTCTCCAGCCCTGGCCTAAAAACCAGGCCAGTTCATGGGCAGACAGTTCGCCGGCAAAAAAATATTCATAGACCATGCTGCGGCCTGGCAGATACGGACAGGGCATGGAATCTGACAGGCCTGGCTCAGTGTACAAAATCACGGCGTTCTCTTTTGGGCCTATGAACGTGCTGTTTTCTTACCCTGTCACCTTGGCCCAGGAGTCACGCAGGGTTACGGTGCGGTTAAACACAGCCTGGCCTGGCCTGTGTTCCTGGCGGTCTGCACAAAAATAGCCCTGGCGCTCAAACTGAAACCGTGCTTCTGGTTCAGCCTGAACCAGGGCCTGTTCAATCTTGCAGCCAGACAGAATTTCAAGGGAAGCAGGGTTGATCTGGGTTAAAAAATCTGCGTCTTTGCCTGGAAGTTCTGCGGTAAAAAGCCGGTCATAGAGGCGGATTTCTGCTTCAGCACAGTGCCGGGCACTGACCCAGTGCAGAGTGCCCTTGACTTTGCGGCCATCTGGCGCGTCTCCGCCACGAGTAGCCGGGTCATAGGTGCAGATCACTTCCTGTATTGAGCCATCTGGATTTTTGCGTACTTCTGTGCATGTCACCAGATAGGCCCCGCGTAAACGGACTTCTTTGCCCGGAGCCAGGCGAAAGAATTTAGCGCAGGGGCTTTCCATAAAATCAGAGGCTTCAATATAAATTTCCCGCGCAAATCCCACTTCACGGGTGCCCATGTCGGGATTTTTAGGATGGTTGGCCAGGGTGAAAAATTCTTCCTGTTCGTGCGGATAGTTTTCCAGAACAAGTTTCAGGGGTTTGAGTATGGCCATGGCCCTGGGCGCAGTGGCGTCCAGGTTTTCGCGCACACAATTTTCCAGCAGGCTCATATCCACACAGCTGTCTGAGCGGCTTACCCCGATGCGCTCGCAAAAGTCCCGCAACGCCGCAGGTGGAAAGCCACGCCTGCGCAGCCCGGAAATAGTGGGCATTCGCGGGTCATTCCATCCGCTTACCACTTCGTTATCCACCAGGGTTTTGAGCCTGCGCTTGCTGGTAACTGTATAATTGATGTTTAAGCGGTTAAATTCATATTGTCTGGGCCTTGCAGGAACAGGAAGCTGATCTAAAATCCAGTCATAAAGTGGCTTATGGTCTGCAAATTCCAAAGTGCAGATGGAATGGGTAATGTGTTCCAGGGCATCAGACAAGCCGTGGGCAAAGTCATACATGGGATAAATGCACCATGCATTGCCTGTGTTCTGGTGTTCCTGATGCAAAATGCGATACAGGGCCGGGTCACGCATGTTCATGTTGGGCGATGCCATATCAATTTTGGCCCGCAGAATATGCGCACCTTCAGGAAATTCACCAGCCCGCATCCGGGCAAACAAATCCAGATTTTCTTCCACGCTGCGTTCCCGGTACGGGCTGTTGGTTCCTGGCTCGGTCAAGGTGCCGCGATACTGGCGCATTTCCTCCGCAGACAAGGAACAGACATAGGCTTTGCCCTGTTTAATGAGGTCAACGGCAAAGGCATGGAGCTGCTCAAAATAGTCTGAAGCATGGTACAGGTGCTCGCCCCAGTCAAAACCCAGCCAGCGCACATCTTCTTTAATGGACGCCACATACGCGGGATCTTCCTTGCCTGGATTGGTATCATCAAAACGCAGATGACAGCGCCCGTCAAATTCCCTGGCCAGACCAAAATTCAGGCAGATGGATTTGGCATGGCCAATATGCAAAAACCCATTGGGTTCAGGAGGAAAGCGGGTCACAATGCTTGTGTGGGTGCCGCTGTGCAGGTCATTTTCAATGATTTGGCGCAAAAAATTACGTGGGGCGTCCATGTATTCCTCAATTATAGGTATTGGTTTTGATTTTGGTAAAATCCAGACTTTCTACGGTATGCGGAGCCGGATACCTGGCAGGATGTCCAATGCTGACAATGGATAAAACGCGCAGGTTCTCAGGAGCGCGCACAATCTGGCGCACCCGCTGTTCAGCGGAAATGCCTGGCCCATACTCCCGGCGATATATCTGCACCCAGCAACTGCCCAGGCCCAGGCTTGTGCAGGCCAGTTGCACAATAATAGTGGCAATGGAGCAGTCTTCAATCCAGGTATCAGCCACGGCTTCATTGCCCAGCACAACAATGCCCAGAGCTGCATCACGCAAAAAATGAGCGTGCTGGGGCTTGGCTGTGGCCAGCTCTGTGAGCAGGGCCTTGTCAGTGACAAAGACAAATTCCCAGGGGTCCAGGCCACGAGACGATGGGGAGCGCAATAGGGCTTCCTTGAGCTGGTCAATGATTTCCGGGGCCAGAGGTTCCGAGGTATAATGCCGGATACTGCGGCGTTGGCGTAAAATATCAAGAATGACTGACTCCTCATCTATAACTAAGTGAAAAGATACGCTGGAAAGCGCTGCTGTACTTCATAAAAAGTGTCGTCAGTGCGAGAAGCCGGAGATTGCCGCGTCCTGCCGCACTCTGTTCGCAGTCCTCGCAATAACGCCTTGGTTCTGTGCTCTGTGCAATGTCGCCTTCGGCTCCTCGCAACCACAAACCAGCGTCTCTCTAACAAAGCCTGGTACAGGGAGCAATGTGCAGCTCAAGTATCCAAAAATTAAAGAGAAGATCATCCATACTTTTCGTAGTATCCACGCGGGGTGAGCATGTGTGAACCAACCAGCCGGGTGCTTGTGTTGCCAATAACAATGGTGGTCAGCATATCTGCCCACTCTGGATCACAGGCGTCCAGGGTGCTGACGCGCACTTCCTGGCCAGGGCGAAAGGCATTGCGCACAAAGCCAATGGGCGTGTCCGGAGTGCGAAAGTCGCGTACAATATCCAGGGCATCAGCCAGGTGCTGACCACGTTTTCGAGATTTAGGATTATAGAGCACCAGCACAAAATCCGCTTCAGCAGCGGCACGGACCCGGTGCATGATACGCGGCAGGGGCGTGAGCAGGTCTGACAGGGAAATGGACGCAAAATCGTGCATAAGCGGTGCCCCAAGCAAGGCTGCTGCCGCGCACAAGGCTGGAATGCCCGGCACAATAGTCAGCTCCACGCTTGTGCTCAGGCCGTGGCGCTCCAGAAATTCCAGCACCAGGCCAGCCATGCCGTAAATACCGCTGTCACCAGAGGAAACCACAACTGTTCTGTGTCCGCTTGTGGCCAGTTCCACGGCGCGGGCCACGCGCTCCAGTTCCTGCTTCATGCCAGTGGAAACTACGGTTTTTCCTGCCAGCAGCGCTGGTTCCACCAGTTCCACATAGCGATCATAGCCCACAATGGCCTGGGCCTGGTCAAGGGCCGCTCTGGCCAGGGGCGCAAGCAGGTCTGTGTGGCCAGGGCCAAGGCCTATGACTGTGAGGGAGCCAGGGCCACGGCCAGGGTGATGGGGCCGAAAATGGTCTTGGGTACAAGCAGGGTGCTGGTCTGGGCTGCTTTGAGGGCTGCTGCTTCGCATACGCTGGGAACTCCTATTTTATCCTGTACCGTGGCCGAGGGCGTGGGCGTGGGAATAGCGGCCAGGTCTGAGCGGGTGAAAAATACAAGGGGCAGGCCACAACTGGTGGCTGCCTGGTGCAGGCCTGGCTCCTGCTCTTTGATGTCCACGCTGGCCAGGGTGCTGATACTGGCCTGGGCCAGACCATGCATGGCGCACAGCTCATGCAGGGCCGTTATAATTGCAGTGTGCGTAACACCTTTGCGGCAGCCAATGCCCACCACCAGGCAAGGCGGGCGCAGCACCAGGCCCGGCAGATTGTCCAGGGCCTGCCACGAAACCACAACCAAGGCCTGTTCAGGGCTGGCAACACGGACAAACTCCGGAGCCTGGGCCGTGGGCAGGCGGTGTTCCGGGTCATACACAGGCACTGGCGTGCCCTGGACCAGGGCCGCATTCACGGCAACCAGGCCCTCTGGGTTGGCAATATGGCAGCCATGCGTCTTGGCCAAGGTTTCTATGCATATTGTGCCTGCATTGTCTGTGGCCGTGGTCAGGACCGGCACTGCGCCCAGATGAGCGGCAATGCGCCGGGCCAGGTCATTGGCTCCGCCCAGATGACCGGCCAGCAGGCTGATAACGTGCTGGCCATTCTGATCGCAGACCAGCACTGCCGGGTCTGTTGTTTTTGAGTCCAGGAGCGGAGCAATGGCCCGCACCACAATGCCTGTGGCTGCAATGCAGATATGGGCGTGATAGCGGGAAAAATTACTGCGCAGCTGATCAGCAATGCGTTCAAATCCTGTGCTGTGTTCTGTGGCCAGGCGGTGCAGGGTAAAAATCTGAGACGGCAGGTGCGTGGCAATGCGCTGGGCCAGTTTGAGTCCGGCGCTGGTCAGGGTATAGATGGCAGCCGTGTCCCAGGTGGATGGGCGTGAGGCTGCTCGAAAGCCATGCGCAAATTCCGGGGCATAGAGCCTGGACGGAAGACGCGGGGCTTGTTCCCCTGGCAGGACCAAAAATACAGTCTGGCGGGTCATTTTATGTTGCCTGGCCTCAGCTTCCAGTGTTGCCAGGGTGGCGCGAACCAGTTTTTCCTGGGCATGGCCGATTTTATGGCCAAGAATAATGGTTGTGTCTTCAGCAAGCCCTGCTTCACGCAGTTCCCTGGCTAAAATAGCGGCCTTGTCTGCTGACAGATACACGGCCAAAGACGCCCCATGACGGGCCAGGTGGCGCAGGCGCTCGCGTTCTGGCATGGGGGTGCGCCCGGCCAGGCGGGTGATGATCAAGGTCTGGGTGATTTCCGGCACTGTAAACGATGCACAGGCTTTGGCCGCAGTGGCAAAAGCCGCAGTAACGCCGGGAATAACCGCGTAGGAAATTCCGTCAGCATCCAGCAGGGCCATTTGTTCGCGCATGGAGCCATACAGGGATGGCTCGCCTGTATGCACCCTGGCCACCAGACCGCCTGCCAGGGCAGTATCGCGCATAAGAGCATGGGTCTGGTCCAGGTCCAGGGGCGCGGAATCAATAACCTGAGCCTCTGGCCTGGCGCTGGTTACAACCTGGCGAGGGACTAATGACCCGGCATAGAGTACCAGATCAGCCTGGGTAATGATTTCATGACCACGCAGGGTCAAAAGGCCCGGATCACCAGGCCCGGCACCAATAAAATATACAGCCGGATTATTCATGCTTCTGGTTTTTTTGTTGCAATGAGAAATACAGGATTGTCAGGCACCAGACGAACATCAGCGCCCAGGGCCTGGGCCAAGGCGTGGTGGAGCTGATGGATTTCCACAGGCCCGGCCAGGCAGCTGCGGGCCATTTCCAGGGTGGATAAGAGCACTGCTGTCATAACAAGCCTGCCGCCAGGAACCAGGGCCTGCCAGGCCAGGTGCAGTATTTCGGCAGATGCGCCACCGCCTAAAAAAATATGGGTGGGGTTTTCCGGCTGGGTGCGCAGAAAATCATGTATATCAGCCAGGACCGGGCGCACTATCCATGCCCCAAAGCGGGCCAGATTTGCGCGAATATGCTCCATACGCCGGGGCACACGCTCCACGGCCACAATTTCCCCGCTACGGATCAGGGCTGCTGCTTCCAGGCTCATGGCCCCGCTGCCAGCGCCCAGATCCCAGAGCTTGGCATCTGGGGTCAGACCCAGGCAGGACAAGGCCAGGGCGCGCACAGGCTGCTTGGTCACCAGGCCCTGGTCATGGGCGCAGTAAGTCATGTCTAACCCCAGGGTCAGGGCCTGGGCTGGGGGCATGGTCTGCTCCAGTACCACCAGGGTCAGGGGATGCC
>JAAYGZ010000023.1 GCA_012727515.1 Desulfovibrionales bacterium | reverse complement strand
GCCCCAACACCGTGGACAGGTACAAGAGGGGAATAAGTTCTCCGCGCAGCAACAATACTTCGGCATCGCCAACCATTTCCAGACGCTCACGAATATGTTCGGCAGGAATACGCAGCAACTCATCCACATTAACCTGCGGAATAGCATAACGTTCTGCGCCCACAGATACGAGCAGGCTGGGAATAATAGCCAGAGTCAGGGGCAGTTTAATGCGAATTGTGGTACCTTTGCCCCGCACAGTTTCAATATCCACCTGTCCGCCAAGCAGATCCAGGTTGGATTTAACCACGTCCATGCCCACGCCGCGCCCAGACACATCTGTAATTTTGTCTGCTGTGGAAAGCCCTGGCAGAAAAATAAGATGGGCCTTTTCTTTGGCTGACATGGATTTGGCCTGCTCCGCAGTAACCAGCCCTTTGTCCAGGGCCTTTTGTAAAATGCGCTCTGTATCAAGCCCGCGTCCATCATCAACAATTTCAATAATAACCTGGCCAGCCTCATGATATGCCTTGAGCACAATGGTGCCCAGAGTCTGCTTGCCAGCGGCCACGCGCTCATCAGGAGTTTCTATGCCATGATCCGCTGAATTGCGCACCAAATGCGTAAGCGGGTCACCAAGGCCTTCAATAATGGTTTTATCCAGCTCAACGTCATTGCCTTCAAGCTGCAGGTCGATTTCTTTTCCCAGGGACCGGGCCAGGTCGCGGACCACACGCGGAAATTTATTAAAAATATTGCCAATGGTCTGCATGCGTGTGAGCATGATGGTTTCTTGTAATTCTGATGTCACCAGATCAATGCGCTGGCCCGCAACCTCAATCTGATGGATGGCATTGGAAGAAATAGCCTGCATAAGCTGGTTGCGACTTAAAACCAGTTCCCCGGCCAGGGTCATCAGGTCTTCCAGCAGACTCACATGCACGCGCAAGGAATCTGGCTGCACAATAGCAGGGTTGGTTGTTTTGAGGTCTGTCTTGGGCTCATCTGGAGAAGGCTGTTTGGCAACAGTTTTTACGGGCGCTGGGCTGGGCGGTGCAGGGGGCGCAGAAGCTGCTGGCGCGTCCTGAAGCAATGCAGCAGGTGCAGCAGGTTCCTGGGGCTTTGCAACGACTTCTTCTGACACAGCTGGCACAGCAGGTTCTGCAGTGGCCGCTGCTGGCTGGGCAGACTCCTGCGCTTCAGCAAGCTGATCAAAATTTAAGAGAGTAATAAAGGCGCTGTCCAGATCAAGCAGCGCAGGCATAATGTCTTCTTCAATAATAGAGCCAAAAAGCACAAACAGGGGAATCCGATTGCTGAAGCCCTCATCCTCAAGAGTGCCCACGGCTTCTATATCAACCTTGAGGTCAAGAATAACACCACTGGCATCCATGCTTTTGAGTACATCCAGAGGCTTTTTATTCTTGCCATGCACATCATGAATCAGATCAAATTCCAACAGATATAAATTTTTTCCGCCTTTGCGGTTTTGCAGAAGATCAAATTCAGGAACAGTAAAGACAGTGCGCCCTGACGGAGCCTTGATGTCCACACTGCGATCAACTGAACTTTTTTCAGCCCCCTGCAAATGGCCGGAAGCAACTCCGGTTAAAGCGGCAATATGGTCATCAATGAACATCTCATTGCTTTCAGCGGTATTTAATATCAATTCCCGCAATTTATCAAAGGCCAGGAGCACAATATTAACGACTTCCGGCTCTGGAACCAACTCGCGGTTTCGTACCATATCAAGCACATTTTCAATTTTATGCCCTAGTTCTTTTATTTTCGTTAATCCCAAAAAACCAGCCCCGCCCTTAATGGAATGCGCGGCGCGGAAAACCTTGTTGACCAACTCCTCGTCAATATCTGCACCAGTCTGTTCAATGGTCAGTAAATCATTTTCAATATCGCCGAGGTGCTCTGTGGCTTCCTCCACGTACATATGTAGAGTTTCGTCATCCATCATCATCGCGCTCTCCCTTCAGGGTTAACGTGGGCAGACCAATACGGTCGTTTTTACATGATCTGAAAATGTTGATCCAAACGCATGGTCTGAAATAGTTTCATAATATTTTCTGAGGCATTGGAAATGGCAAGCTCGTGGCCATTTTTTTTAAGCGTGTTGTGAATGGCAATAAGTACGCCAATGCCTACAGAGTCCATCAATTCCACATTTTGCAGATCCAAGCAGAGTTTTCCTGGATTTTTTGCAAGCAAGTCCACAACTTGGGCCTTGATCTGAGGCACCATGGTGGAAATAATATCCTGCCCGATCTGCAGAACTGTTATATCATCTTTCGTGGTTATATCAAACATTCAAGAAGCCTCCTTGCTGAAATGTTCGGAAAAATATGCATACACAGGCTGATAGCTGATATCAACCAGTAGAAGCGCGCTGAATCTGGGCTGCCAAGTCAGGCAGCGGAAAAAATACTTGTCTTGGCAGGTTGGACAAGGCATGAAGAAGTGGTACTTCTGCATAAGACAACCACCTTGAATAGTTAGGCCCTACCCATTACATTTTATTTTTTTGCAGACCCAAAAAACAATACCAACAGATATGACACCACATAATTTTGCCACGACCTGTTGCACGCACACCTGCATACCTGCTGACTCAGTCACGCGCATCGGCTACCTTATCCTTGCTGCTGGCAAGGGCACGCGCATGCATTCCAGCGCGCCCAAGGTTCTCCAGCGCGTACTGGACAAACCGCTTCTGGGCTATGTGCTTGACGCATTGGCTGACGTACCTTCTGACCAGGTCTGGTCTGTTATTGGTCATGGGGCAGACCAGGTTCGCGCTGCATTTACGGACCCAAAATATCACTTTATCCTGCAGGGAGAACAACGAGGCACAGGCCATGCCCTGCGCATTGCCTGGCCCACCATAGAGGAACATAAACTTGACTATGTGTGCGTTGTTAATGGCGATACACCGTGTGTGCCGCGCACAGACCTGGACAGGCTCATCATGGCCTGCATGGCTGCCAATGCCGGCATGGGCATCCTGACGCTGAACCTGGACAATCCCACTGGCTATGGCCGTGTTGTCCGCGCCCAGGATGGCACTATTCGGGACATTATTGAAGAAAAAGACTGCGATGCTCAGACCAGAGATATTCATGAGGTCAATGCTGGGATCTATGTGTTTTCCGTGCCCAGGTGTCGCCATCTTCTGGCCAGGCTTGATGACCACAATGCCCAGGGTGAATTTTATATCACCCAGCTAGTGCGTCTGTGTACTGAGGCTCATATGCCAGTACATGGCGTCAGCTTTACCCATGCCTGCGGGATGCTTGGCATCAATACCCCCCAGGAACTAACAGGCGTTGAGGACAACCTGCGCACAGAAATTGTTGCACACTGGATACAGGCCGGAGTAAGTATCCGGCAGCCAGGTCTGGTGAGTATCGGGCCAGATGTGGTGCTGGAGCCTGGTGTTCAGATCACTGGCCCGGCTGAAATCTATGGGCACTCCCGTATAACAGGAGGCGCTGTTGTTGAGTCCCATTGCTGGCTGCGAGACGCAACGCTTCAGGCTTGCCAAGTCCGCTCCTTTTCTCATATTGAGTCTGCACATGTTGGCACAGGCGCAGTTATCGGCCCTTTTGCCCGGCTCCGTCCCGGAACCATCATTGAAGATCAGGCCAGGGTTGGCAACTTTGTTGAAGTAAAAAACTCTGTGCTGCGCTGCGGAGCCAAAGCCAGTCATTTAAGCTATCTTGGAGATAGCGAGATTGGAGCACATGCAAATATCGGCGCTGGCACCATTACCTGCAACTATGATGGACAGCGCAAACACCGTACCAATATTGGCAGCAGGGCCTTTATTGGCAGCAACACAGCTCTGGTCGCTCCCGTTGAAGTGGGAGAGCAGGCCGTGGTAGGGGCGGGGTCAGTTGTGACAAAAAGTGTTCCCCCACAAGCGTTGTGCATTGCCAGAGCCAAGCAGACCAACCTGACAGGTTGGAAACCCAAATCATCTTCCACACAAAAGGACTAATGTTATGGACATTCTTACCCAATTGACAGAAAAAATTTCCTTTCTCTTAGAGCGCCAGGAAACATTAAAATTAGAAAATATGCAGCTAAAAGAAGATCTTGAACAGGAGCGCCAAACCAAAGAGGCAATTTTGGCACGGGTTGAAAACATCTTGAACCGGCTCCAAGAGGCTGATACAAACTAAACAGATGCCAGGATATAACTTGAATGTACTTGGCCTGGAGCTTTCGTTCTCGGCTGATGTCTCCCCGGAGCGTATGCATGACACAGTGTCCCTTATTGAAGAGCGCTTCTCTGAGCTCAAGGGCCAGGCAAGTCATTTGAGCAAGGAGCGGCTATTGATATACTTGGCACTAAGTCTGGCCGATGATTATTTACAAGATAAAGACAAGCTGACGGAGCTGGAAAATACGCTGCATCAGCTTGTTTCACAAATAGATAGTCCCGAAGAATGACCTTAACCCCTGGGAGGTTCGTGATTGGAAATGCGTTTTTGAGCCAATAAAGCGCATGTTTGGGTAGCTTCCAACAGTTTTGGTGTGCATGCTCCGCTTGCGGAGAAGCCTGATAGACTGTAGCCAACCCCCCTCTTTATATAAGAGGTTCAAAATGTTTTCCAACACGGTCTTCCGGGGTTTATATATCCTTCGTTCAAACGCCAGCCTGTTGACCACTCCTTGCTGATTCTGCATCAACTTATTGTTACCTGCCCTGAAAAACAGGGCCTTCCAAGGCCGTTGCATGGCCATGAGAATATAGCTGCCCAGGAGTGTATATGGCGAGCCAGATTTTTTTTACTGCATTACTGTGTTTTGGAGTAGGTTCGGCTATTGGATTTTACCTTAAAAAATACCTGACTGAACAGGAATTAAACGAAGCCCAGTCTCTTTCAGCACGCATTTTAGATGAAGCCCGCAAAGATGCCCAGGCTCATAAAAAAGAAGTGCTTGTGCAGGCCCAGGATGAAATTTTTGCCCTGAAAAAAGAAGTAGAGCAGGATCG
>JAAYGZ010000253.1 GCA_012727515.1 Desulfovibrionales bacterium | reverse complement strand
TGATGCGCGTTGGCTTCCAGATACGAAAACTCAAAGCAAACATAAGGGTCGCCAGGACCATACGAGCAAAAATAATCACAAAAGGATCATAAGTCTGCACTGCGTACTTAAAAGCCACAAACGAGCTGCCCCAAAGCAGCATGGCCAGGAGCAGGGCAGCAAAGGCCAGGGTTCCGGAAAAGGTACGCATCATTTTCACTCGTCACCAAGCATGGAATACTTTATCCGTTTCGCAGGTCCAGCACGCGCTGGGCCTTGCCTTCGGACTTGGGCAAAGAATTATTTTCCACCAGATCAACACGGGCGGTGATCAGAATTTCATCACGCAACCTGCTGGAAATACGCGCTTGCAAGGCCTTGAGCACACGCATGTCTTCAACAAAAAATTCTTCCTTGACCTCAACCTTAACGCGCATCTGATCCAGATAGCCTTCGCGTTCCAGAACAATGAGGTAGTTCTGGCCCACTTCAGGAATGCTCATGAGCACTTTTTCCACCTGCATGGGATAGATATTCACGCCTTTTAGGATAATCATATCATCAGAACGGCCCATAATGCGGTCCAGACGGCGATGCGCGCGCGTGCACGGGCATTGTCCGGGCAGAAAACGGGTCAGATCTCTGGTGCGGTAGCGGATCAGGGGCATGCCTTCGCGGCACAAGGTGGTGATAACCAACTCGCCTGTTTCGCCTTCAGCCACATGCTCTCCTGTTTCAGGATCTATGATCTCAGGGAGATAGGCATCTTCCCAAATGTGCATTCCGTTCTGATGCACGCACTCAAAGGCCACGCCAGGGCCGTTCATTTCTGAAAGTCCGTATGAATTATAGGCTTTAAGCCCATATACGTCCTCAATGCGCTGTCGAATGGCCTCGGTGTGCGGCTCAGCCCCGATAAGAGCAATGCGCAGGTTCAAACGCTCTGGCGTGTAGCCCAGCTCTTCTTTTGTAGCGCTTAAATGCAGGGCATAGGATGGAATAATATGGATGACAGAAACCTGAAAATCTTCCAGCAATTTAAGCTGTCGTTTGGAATTGCCCGCGCCAGCCGGAATGGTCAGGCAGCCAAGACGCTCGGCCCCGTAATGGATGCCCAAGCCGCCAGTGAACAGCCCATAGCCAGACATATTCTGAAAGGTATCTTCCGGGCGCACACCCACCATATGCATACAGCGAGCCATGAGATCCGCCCAGCTGTCCACATCATTGCGGGTATAATAAATAACCGTGGCCGAACCTGTGGTGCCAGAAGATGCATGTAAACGCAGCATATCTGAGGCCGGACGGGTGAGCATCCGGTCAGGATAGGCACTGCGCAGGTCATCCTTGGTGGTAAAGGGAAGCCTGGTAATATCGTCTGGGCCTGTAATAGCGTTGAGATCAATACCACACTCGGCAAAGCGCTGACTGTAAAAGGGCGAACGTGCAGCCCTGGCCAATGTGGTACGCAGTCTGATTGATTGCAGTTGGCGCAGGCCGTCACGGGAAAGATATTCTTCAGAGCAATAAGCTGTCATGGTTATATCCTCTACTTGAGGGTATGATGGGCTGGAAAATTTACAGTGCGAGCGATTTAGTACACGCCGCCATCTTCTGAGGGCATGCCCATTTCTGTAAGATTGTCAAACACAGTGTATTGACCAAAATAGGCCATTTTTATGACCCCAACAGGGCCATTACGCTGCTTGCCAATAATGATTTCCGCAATGTTTTTATTGGGGTTGTCTTCAGCCTTGTTATACACTGCGTCCCGGTAGATAAAGGCAATGACATCAGCATCCTGTTCAATGGCGCCAGATTCGCGCAAATCAGAAATAATGGGCCGCCGGTCTGAACGATCTTCAACTTTGCGGTTGAGCTGGGACAGGGCAATGACCGGAACATCAAGCTCTTTGGCCAGGGCTTTTAAGTTGCGTGAAATATCAGAAATTTCCTGCTCCCTGGAATCACTGCGATGGCTTGAGCGCATGAGCTGTAAATAGTCAACAATAATCAGACCAACCCCTTTTTCCGCCTTAAGCCGCCGACTGCGAGCGCGAATCTCCATGGTGGAAAGAGCCGGGGTATCATCAATAAAAAGAGGCGCTTTGGACAGATCTTCTGCAGCCTGGTACAGCCTGGCCCAGTCTTCGTCATTTAAGTATCCACTGCGCAACCGACTTAAATCCACGCGGCCATGACAGCCCAGAAGACGCATCATGAGCTGGTCCATGGACATTTCCAGAGAAAACACGCCCACAGGCACATCGTGGTAAATAGCTGCTTTCATGCCAATGTTTAAGGCCAGCGCTGTTTTACCCATGGAGGGCCGGGCCGCCAGAATGATGAGATCAGACTTTTGCAACCCAGCAGTCATGCGATCAAAATCAGTATATCCTGTGGGCACGCCTGTGACCAGCTCACCCTGGCCAGCACGCATTTCCAGTTGCTCAAAAACCCGGTTAACCAGATCTTTGCTGCTGATAAAGGCTGGTTTGCCCTTGGATTCAGCAATGGAAAAAATTTGTTGCTCTGCCTTGTCCAGCAACGACTCAGTGTCTTGCCCTGCTTCAAAACAATCGGTCAGAATCTCTGAGGAAGTCTGAATAAGATGCCTGCGTACCTCCTTGTCACGCACAATCTGGGCATGAAAAAGAGCATTGGCCGCAGAGGCCACAGAGCCTGACAAGGACGCAAGATAGGGGGTGCCGCCAATGCTGTCTATTTCACCGCGTGTATTGAGGTATTCTGCCACTGTAACCATGTCCATGGGTTCGCGGCGGCGGTAGAGTTCCTGAAATGCCTGGTACAGGATGCGATGGGCCGGGGAGTAAAAATCTTCATCAGAAATAATATCAACCAGAGAATGGAAGATATCATTACGCAAAAACACGCCGCCCAGCACGGCCTGTTCTGCTTCAATGTTGTGCGGTGGCACTTTGCGCAATAAATCAGAAGAGGCCTTTTGCAAGGCCTCTTCTGGTTGCTGAGTGCGAGATCCGAGGCGTTGCCCGAATTTATTCGGCAGCTTCTTCGGTTGCATTATCCTGCGGAGCTTCCATGCTTACAGATGCGGACTGACCAAGTTTCACAACATTGACTGTCAGCTTGGCGACAACTTCCGGATGGAGTTTCACATCCAGCGTATATTCGCCCAGCGAACGAATGGGATCATCCAGTTGAATTTTACGGCGATCAACGTCAACGCCCTGTTCAGCAAGAATATCTGCAATCTGGGACGAAGTGACCGATCCATACAGCTTGTCGCCCTCACCCACACGCACTTCAATGACGACCTTGGCAGCCTCAATTTTAGCGGCCAGAGTTGCTGCTTCAGCTCGAATGGCGTCATTTTTAGCCTGGAGTTTACGGCGTTCCTGTTCAAATACTTTAAGGTTGCTGGGCGTTACCAAAGAAGCAAGGCCCTGGGGCAACAAATAGTTTCTGCCATACCCAGGCCGCACAGTGACAATGTCACCCAGGCGGCCCAAATTATCCACGTCTGCGCGCAAAATGATCTTCATGGCCTTCTCTCCTAGATTCTCGACTTTTTGAGCACATCAGTGCTGTGCGTGGCAGTGTAGAACATGAGGGCCATCTGACGCGCACGCTTTACTTCACGGGTAATGGCCCGCTGATGCTTGGCGCAGGTTCCGGTAATACGACTTGCAATGATTTTACCGCGATCGGTCACAAAATCATTGAGCACTTCAGGGTGCTTGTAATTAAGTGGAATTTCAGGATTTTCACAAAAACGACAATATTTTCTGCGTGGAGCAAATTTTCTCTTGGTGAAGGACATCTTAGGCCTCCTCAGCGATCTTGGGCAGACGAACGGTGATAAATTTGAAAATGCCGTCAGTGATACGGACATTGCGCTCAAATTCGGCCACTGCCTCTGTAGGTAAGTTCATTTCCATGCGCACATAATGGCCACGGTTAAACTTGCGTACAGGATAGGCGGTATCTTTAACACCCCAATCATCAATTTTAATGATGGAGCCACCTTCACGCTCAATAATAGCGCTTAAGTTGTTGACAATTTCATGGCATTCATCTGTGCCCAGCTCCGGACTCATCAGGAGCAATTCCTCATACCTGGTCATCATAATATACACTCCTCCTTGTGGATAAAAGCCCACCTGCACATGGCGGTGAGCAAGGGAACGTTGTTGTCTATGCGCATCACTTTACGCTGTCAAGGATGCCATCCTCGTTTTGTCAGCACCCAGTACCGATGCACTGCCCTGCAACAAATTACAACGATGCGAACAAGCGCCCTGGATCAGCCGCTGGCATGAGACAAAGTGTCTCCACTGCCTGATCTGTTGCAGCGTCCATTTCCGGGCCATGATCATAGCCCAGCAAATGCAGAAACCCGTGGGCCAGCAAGCGCACCGTATAGCTAAATGTATCCTGATTGTATAAAAACGCCTCGCGGCGCAACGTATCAGCAGAAAGAATCATATCGCCCAGATGCTCATTTTCAGCAGCAGGAAAACTTAAAATATTGGTTGGCCCCACACAGCCCATAAACTGCGTATGCGCCAGGGCCATGGCCTGATCATCAACAATGCGCAGCCCCACAGAACTCTCTGCCAGGCCGAACACCTCGGCCAGGCCAGCAAAGATCATCTCCAGCTCTGGCCTGCTGAGCGGAAAACGCGGATCAGTGTACACATCCTTGTCTATGAAAAGCATCATTGTTCGTGTCCCTGGCGAAGGCCCTTTGTTTGTCGGTGCTGGTCATACGCGCGGACAATACGTCCCACCAGGGGATGGCGAATAACATCTGCCTCGGTAAAATGAACCATGGCAATGCCCTCAACGCCGTGCAAGACCTCCATGGCCTGCACCAGCCCGGACTGTATGTGCGTTGGCAGATCAATCTGGGTCACATCACCCGTGACCACAGCGCGTGAACCATGCCCCAGGCGCGTGAGAAACATTTTCATCTGTTCAGTGCTCGTGTTCTGGGCCTCATCTAAAATAACAAAGGCGTTATTCAGGGTGCGCCCGCGCATAAAAGCCAGGGGCGCAACTTCGATAGCTCCGGACGCAATCATGTCCTGCACTCGGCCATGATCCAGCATGTCATGCAGGGCGTCGTACAGTGGGCGCAAATACGGATTGACCTTTTCAGCCAGATCGCCCGGTAAAAAACCCAGTTTTTCCCCGGCCTCCACTGCCGGGCGCGTGAGAACCAGACGTTTGACTTTTTTCTGCAAAAATAACGATACAGCCACTGCCACTGCCAGATAGGTCTTGCCTGTGCCAGCCGGACCAATCCCCAGCGTTAACTCCATTTCCCGCAAAGCATGCAGGTATTCCCGTTGATTCACGGTCTTGGGAGAAACTTTTTTTCGCGGTGAAACTATAAACTGGGAATCCTGATAATAGGCTGCCAGCGGCGTGGCCGGATCACGCAGCAACATGTGCAGCCCCTGCTCAATATCGCGCTCAAAAAAACTGTATCCCCGCCGGATCAAATCATAAATCTGCACAAAAAACTGACTGACCAAACGAACCATAATTGCGTCAGGCCCTGCAATATGCAGTACATTGCCCCGACTCTCCAGGCCAACACCTGTGGCCTGGCGCACAACATGCAGATGCGCATTGCCTGGCCCGAAAACTTCTGTTGCCAGCACTATGTTTTCAAATGTGAGTTCTTGTTCTTCCATACCCCTTCCATGACAAGACGGTTATTTGCCAACCAGACCAAAGTTCCGTACACAACGCAGCAAACACGCACGCATTAACCTCAGCCCACGCGCCCATGAGTACAAACAAACGCAAGACCAACCGCACTGTCCCGGCCATCCGGCCTGAAACTCAACTGGCCTTTCAGGAAGCCAAAGGCATGGTTCGCACGGCCCTGGTTTCTGCTGCAAAAACCAACCTTGCTTTTGTGGTCTGCTCTGGCCTGTATGCCTACCGCTCCGGGCAACGTTTCTGGGAACGCAAAGGCAGATCATGGTGGGCCAGGGCCAGAGCCTTTGCCAAAACAGCCTACCTTGCACTGCAAGAAGATGCCTTTGGCTCAGACATCAGCATTGAAACCATTAATTTTGACCGCATCCTGGAGGAAGGAAAACCCTCCCTGTCCATTCCAGCCACTCCAGAAGAAGTTGATACGCTGGTACAAAAAAATAAACCTAAAAAACACTAAGTTATTCTGCCAGTGCGAGGACTGCGAGCACAAGCAGAGTGACGCGTCCCTACGCACTTTGCCCAGCGTCTTTCCGGCACCCATTGCACAACCCGCCAACTTTCCAGCCATCAAAAGAAGCATAATCCTCCTGTGGCTCCACATGAATTGTGGTTTGTGTTCTGGGCCAGAGCGCAAGCAGAGCATCCTCAATGGCACAGCATATATCATGGGATTCCTGCACAGTCATGGCCCCAGGCACCAGCAGGTGAAAATCCACAAAGCGCACAGCACCGGCCTTACGGGTACGCAGGGCGTGAAAACCCGCGTCCACCCCAGCTATGCGACGAATAACCGCTATAACCTGCTCCACTTCATGAGCTGGTAAGCCCTGGTCTAAAAGCCCGTGCGCGGATTGGCGTATCAGGCTCCAGCCTGTCCATAAAATGTGACCAGCCAGAACAAGCGCCAAGAGCGGATCAAGAATCTGCCAGGATGCAGGTGCTACCAGCAATATGGCTAACGCTGCGACCAAGCCGACAGAGGTCCAGACATCCGTCAATAAATGCCGGGCATCTGCCTCCAACACAATGCTGTCATAGGTGCGCGCAGCCTGAAGCAAAATCCGCGCAACCACAAAATTGAGCACTCCGGCAAGCACAGCCAGGATCAAACCCAAATCAAGAGCCTGCATTGGTTGCGGAGCAACAAAGCGGCGTAACGCTGTCACCACAATGCCCACAGCCGCACAGCAGATGAGCACCCCTTCCATACCGCTGGAAAAATACTCCACCTTGCCATGGCCATAGGCATGGGTGTGGTCTGCGGGTCGTTGGGACCAGATAATGGCCAGCAAAGCTATGCCCCCTGCCACCAGATTGACCACAGACTCTACGGCATCGGAAAAAAGCCCAATGGAGCCTGTGACAAAAAATGCCCCAAATTTCAGGGCCATGGTCAATAAAGAAGCAGCAATAGAGAGATAGGCATAGCCCCGGATACTCAGGTTTGGCATGAATTTAATAGTTCCAGACATCGAAAAAATTAAAACCTATGAGGATATGAACATCTTTGCGAGCAGAAAAAAACACACTGCCCCGCAGGGGAGAAAAAGACAGCAGGCCATTGTCAAGCATCCAGAAATCATCGTCCTGGTCGTGCACAAGGGCAAAAGAATGACGGCGATCTGCAAATTGCACTGAAACCACGCCCAGGGCATCATCGGGAAAACCTGCGTCACGCAAGCGGTGCATAATCGCAATGGACTGATCCAGGCTGATGCCCCGCCCGCGATCCATGGTCACTGAAGAGGGGCGCCACAGCTCGCCCAGTTCATGCTTTATTTCCAGCAAAGTGCGGCGATGAATACGCCGCATCAGCTTGAGATCAATAGCTCCCTTGTTATTTTTATGCGGCTGATCATTTTCAAATGTCATGGAATCTATCTGCGTTTTTTGCCATTGGCAGACATCATCATACAGCAAACTGTTACGCACCCGATCATTTTTCATCATGGGCCGCCGGCCTGGTCGCAAGGCATAGAGCCACCCTCGCACCGAGGACACTGTATAGCCTGCCCAATACTCAAGTCGTTGCATAGTGATCTCCTTGTATGGTTACAGAAATTGTCATTGAGGATTGTGGCTGGGTTTGTCAATTTATCACTGTGCAGCAGCAAAAGAGTTCTTCACGCAGCCCATGAAGCAGGGTATCAACATAGAAACATAGTAGAAAACTGATTGATTAGTCTGTCTTTTTCAAGCATAGACACACCCAAGCTGCTGCTTGTGCTGAGCCAGAATACACAAAAGATTTACTGCATCCATATCCAGCCATGCAGCGCCACGATCATAGGTTTTTTGTGCCGTGCATTACAGGGAATGCCTGGCATAGTTTCGAGTTGAACAACCTAAGGAGGGAAGTATGGTTCTTCAAAAAACTGACCCCGGCGGGCGAAAATGGCGCTATTTATTGCCACCAGCCATTGTCGGTGCAGTGCTCACTGTTGGCGCTGCCGTGGCCATGACGTTCACGGACCAGGCCATGTTCTGCGGCAACTGTCATTCCATGGCAGAGGCAGCACTGACGCACAAAAAATCCGTGCACGCAGAACAAGCCTGCAATGAATGCCACGCCCCGCACAATCTGGTCGCCAAAATGCCTTTTAAAGCCAAAGAAGGAACCCGTGACATTTTTGCCACAGTCACCAGCACGGTTCCGGATCTCATCCATCCTGGCGGAGATACCAAGGCTGTGACCCAGGCCAACTGCGAACGCTGCCACAGTGCAACCACCAGCACCGTGATCATGCAGAGCAAAGAATTTTGTACAGACTGTCATCGTCATGTTCCTCACACTCCCAAACTGCCTATAGCCTTAAGGAGCGCCGCTGATGCGTAAGATACCGATTCTCCTGACCCTGCTGGCCGCAACCCTGACCCTGGCTGGCTGCATTGATACTTCTGAGCCAAAAACTCCTGAGTTCAAAACAAAATTATCAGAACAAGAGATTAAAAATTCTCCGTTCAAAGCTGAATTTCCGCTGCATTATGAAACCTTCCTGCGCAACAACGAATCCGAGATCATGACCGAATACGGCGGTTCCGTGGCCTACAACAAGCATGATAATGTGCACCCCCTGCCTGAAGGCTACAAGCACGCTCAGCCCTATTTGAAAAACCTGTGGCTGGGCTATCCGTTCAGCTATGAGTACAAGGCGGCCCGTGGCCACACTTATGCGCTCAAGGATATCCTCAACATTGACCGCCTGAACCGCTATGATGAAAAAGCCGGCCTGCCTGCTACCTGCTGGAACTGCAAGGGAGCCAAAATGATCGAATGGGTTGGCCAGTACGGCGATGAATTCTGGGCCAAGGATTTCAATCAGTTTCGCGAAGAAGTGGATATGGATGAAAACACCATTGGCTGCGCCAGTTGCCATGAGCCAACCAATATGGATCTGCGTATCTATTCCGAGCCATTAAAGGATTATCTCAAGGCACAGGGCAAAGACTTCAAGACCATGCCCCGTAACGAACAACGCGCACTTGTTTGTGGCCAATGTCATGTTGAATACTATTTTACTGACGAAGGGCATGGAGCAAACAAAAAGCCCGTATTTCCCTGGGCCAATGGCAAAGATCCAGAACAGGTATATGAATACTATAAAGATAAAGGCAACGTAAAAATGCCTGGATTTGAAGGCAATTTTGCAGACTGGGTACATCCGGTATCCCAAACCCCCATGCTCAAGGCCCAGCATCCTGAATACGAGACCTGGCACAATGGTATTCATGGCGCAGCTGGCGTAAGCTGTGCTGATTGCCACATGAGTTATGTCCGCCTGGATGGAAAGAAAAAAATGTCCACCCATCACTGGACCTCGCCTCTTAAGGACCCGGACCTCAAGGCCTGCCGTCAGTGCCATACAGACAAAGCGCCTGACTACCTGCGCCAGCGGGTCGTCTATACGCAGGACAAGGTCTGGGAACAGCTCATGGTTGCTCAGGACATTTCTGTCAAAGCACACGAAGCCATCCGTATGGCAAATGAGTACGAAGGCGATAAGCCCGCCAACTACGACCAACTGATGATTGATGCCCGGGAAATGTGCCGCAAAGGACAATTCTTCTGGGATCTTATCTCTGCTGAAAACAGTGTTGGCTTTCACAACCCAACCAAGGCCCTGGATACTTTGGCCAGATCTCAGCAATACAGTCAGAAAGCTGTGGATTTTGCCATCCAGGCCGCTGACTTTACCACTGCTGCTGCCCTGTCCAAGGACATCAAAGAGCTTGTGCCGCCCATTATGGAGCACAGCCGGGAACTGCAGATGGACCCCGAACATATGGCCACACACCAGTGGTTCAAGTATCTGAAGGTCACTCCCAAAGCAGAACAAATCTGGGATGAAAACAGGCGTCTTATTCCAGCGCCTGCTGCAAGCTAAGGAAATGCTGATTAATTCCGTCATTGCGAGGAGCGTAGCGACGCGGCAATCTATAACCCATTTATAAGTCAACGATTCTGGATTGCTTCCCGCTTCGATCCCTCGCGGTCGCAATGACTTGTTCCTGTTTAATCAGTGTTTCTCTAAATCTACACACCCATGCTCCGGAATATCACCTGGTATTCCGGAGCACCATTCTCTCCACCGCTTCAGGTTCTCAATAAAGCAAAATTCTTGTCAGCACAGACTCTATTCTGTACCTGATTTTCCTGTAAAATATATCATAACCACAATGTTAAGGATTGCTCATGTCTGTACTGACTCAAACCTGTGCTCGCATTACACCACTTGATCCCGCATACTTTACCCAGGCCCAGGCGCACCAGGACATGCAGACCAAGCCCCAGGGCAGCCTGGGGATGCTTGAAACCGCAGCCAATCGTTTGGTCGCCATTGCTCAGGGGCAGGCCCCGCGTGTGGACCCGGCCCGCATGTACACATGCGCAGCAGACCACGGTGTTGCCGCCCAGGGAGTCAGCCTGTTTCCACAGGAAGTAACCCGCCAGATGGTTGAAAACTTTATTCATGAAGGCGCTGCTATCAATGTGCTGACCCGTACAGCAGGCGTGGATCTGAAAGTGGTTGACGCCGGATGCATGGGCGGTGCCTTTAGCGAACACCCTGCCTTGATTCAGTGCAAGGTTGCTCCGGGCACGGCTGATTTAAGCACTGGCCCGGCCATGACCCGCCCCCAGTGCATCCAGGCTCTGGAAAATGGAATCAGGCTGGCCGAGCAGGCTGCTCAGGAAGGTATTGTCACCCTTGGCACCGGAGAAATGGGCATTGCCAATACCACTGCGGCCACGGCTTTGTACTG
>JAAYGZ010000252.1 GCA_012727515.1 Desulfovibrionales bacterium | reverse complement strand
GAATGATATGTACAAGGAAGCATTCCCAGCTTGCTCAGTCATGCACGCTGGGTTTTTCTTTGTGCTGTTCCATTTATCCAGCTCATACATAAACAACTATGTATGAGCTGGTGATTCAGGATTTTTATTCTCGCGGGGCATTGGTGCCATAGTGCATATCCCATCTTTGGAGTTGCACTGTTGGGGCGCCTGTATTCAGGTTTGAAAGTCTGAAGTCCAGAAATCCATTTTTGCCAAACTCATAGCCATCTGCCTCGCCTCGTTGCTGACGATAGTCCAAATGAATATCCACGCTGCCGTCGTGCTGGGTGGTGATGGTAAAATCTGCATAGTCTGCAAGAGAGATGGCCGGGTGGAGCATGTAGGCTGTCTCTATGGTGCCCAGGGCTGCATCACTTCGTATGGATTCGTCCATAAGTCCGGGCATGTTTTGATAGGCCATGGTTGCGATGTAACGAGCCCTTTCCTCGCCACCCACGGCTTGAATGAATGCGTCCAGATGAGCACTGCGATCGGCCTCGGTAAAGGAGTCCACACCACCATGGGTTCCATGGGTCTGACCATTGACGACCATGGGCCGGCGAAAAAAGTCCCGGATAAACTCGTCAGGAAGCCCTCGGTATCCTGGAGTTTTGGGTCGTTGCAGTTCTGTAGCCAGATTCTGAGTCAGGTGTGCAGTAATGGCATCGCGGTCAATGGGTGGCTGACCGTTCATCATGGCTTCCACACGGGAGTCTATTACAGGCGCGGTCGATTGGAGATTGGCGTGATCCATATCCGCGATACGTCTGCGTGGTGTGCTGCTGAATAGAGTATCCCAGTCATCCAGCCGAACAGCAGGGTTTGCTGTGCCAAGACCCTGAAGCGTAAACGTGACGGAAGAGTTCATGCCCAGTTCCGGGCTGTCGTGGTCCTGGGGTACTCGTTGTGATGAACTCTCCAGTTGGATGGACGCATGGTCACCTTCCACCAGGATGGAAAAAGCCATGGTGCTGGGTCGTCCGGTGTGCGGGGAAATGGGCACGTGCAGCGCACCCTCTGCCGATGTATGGGCGTTTTGCAGTGGCCCATAGCCAGGATCTGCCATTAAAGACACGAGCAGATCAGCTGCCCGTCCCTGATGGACAACACGGGCAATCTGGATGGCTTTTTCATAGCCGCCTACTGCATCAACAAAGGCTCGTACGTGTGCGCGTTGTTCTTCCATGGGAATCTGTGTGCCTTGTGCGCCAAAGAACTGCCCATTCACCAGAACTCCATTGCGCAGAAAATCAGCAACAAATTGCTGCGGCATCCCTTCCAGGCCAATTCTGTCGGGCTGTATTGTTTTGGTCAGATCTTCCTGAATGCCGGTCAGTAGTTGCGTGCCAATGGCCTCACGATTGACTTCCCCACGCGGGATAGCTTCAATAAATTGACCCACAGCAAGAGTGCCTGGTCCTGCCAGCATACGGGCATCGCCCATATTCATCATGCCAGCAGCTTGTTGGGCCAGTTGGGCTTGATTGGTGCGTGTGGTGTCTGCTGCGCGGACATGCCGGGCTAAAACTGCTTCATTGCCTGCTGCCTTCAGAATGGGGCGGACCAGAGCCATGTCCTGATGTGTGGCATTATGAGGAATGGCTGGCTCTCCCAGGCCACTGGCGGTACACAGAAGCAAGTAGAGTTGGGACATTTTACGCGAGGCAGATGTGGCGACCATGAGGGATGGCTCGTCCATGGCTCCAAGAGGCTGTCCACCCATGGCCATGACATCCAGCAATCCAGCCATCATGCCCTTGAGTTGCGGCGTATTGAGCAGAGCGGCCAGGTGCTCGCGCTGGGCAGGGGACAGATGCTCGGCTGCGGCACGCAAGGCATTGCCCATGAGGGCTGTGCTGCGATCAGCATCAAGTTGGTCAATATTTGTCGCTGCCTTGGCCAGTTGGTGGGCAAAGTGTTCGACCCGGTCAGGCGTCAGGCTTTCAGCATCAGCAACAGAAAGCAGGCTGTTGATTGTTGCCCGCATCAGATTTGTGGTGGAGGCCAGGGCAGACGTGCCGTTCAGTTCCTCTTGATCCAGGACAATTTCATTGCCAATTCGCACATCCAGGTGGTCAAACCGTGCGGCCAGATTATCTCGCAGGCCCTGCAAGGAGGCGCGGGTGTCCTGGGGCAAATTGTTTTGTGCCAGGGCCTGATCCAGGTTGGCAACCATGGTGCGGATGCCCTGGGCAGTGGCCAGAGGGTCGTTTTGGCGCAGAATACCTGCAACTTCACCCTGACCTGAGCGGTCCAGGGCCGTCAGGATGGCCTTGAAGTTTTTGGACACGTCACCAGGAATGCGTTCCTTGCGGGAATCCGGAGCATTGGCAAACAGCTTGCCACCAGAAATACCGCGCAGCACGGTGCGAAAAAAGCCCATGGCATGGCCCAGAGTTTGTCCAAGGTCTTTGAAGAATCTGGCCGGACGCTCAGCAAGTTGGGGATCACGGTTGGGAGCCCAGCGAGAACTCAGACGGCAGCCATGCTCTTCCATTTTAAGAAATAACCGGTCGCCCTGAAGGCCATTGGTGCCATTGTTCATGCCCCCATACAGCAAGGTGGCCTTGCCATAGGGCAGGGAGATGTTGTGGGCATCAATACCACGATGACCACCTCCAGGAGCATTTTGAAATCCTTCAATATGCGAAGACGGGCGCTGGTACACTTCCGGGCAGGAATCCAGAAAGTTGCGTAAGTGATGGTCTGGATCAGCAATGTTGAATGCGCCTTCGCTGAACCCATCCCCTTTTTCCATGCCCTTGGCCGTCAGGAAGGTCATGAGATCACGCACATCTTCCATGCTCGCCGGTCCTTGCAGGGTACCTGCATTAACCTCGGTCCAGATGCGGTGGCCGTTGGTCACGCGCTCCTGCATGACCCGGGGCAGGTTCTCAACGGCTGCCTGGCGCTGATTTTTGGGCAGGGCTTTGATTTCGTGCTCAACCATTTTGGAATCAATCTGCACCGCATTGTTTTGCGGAGGCATGAGCAGGACCATGGTTTTGGGCATGATGGCGCGGCGTGGCGCACTCTGGGCCCATTGTGCTGCGGCCTGTTCCATTCTCTGCTGGGTCGTGGATATGGCTGGGCCGAGATTTCGTAAGGGCTGCTGTCCAATGACCTGTCTGGCTTGCTGCTGTAACTGGGCTATCTGGGCAGGATTAACTCCAGCCTGAGGCTGGGCCTGGACTTGGTCTTGGGCCTGGACGCCCTGATCTGGACCCTGAACAGGAACAAGATGGGGCTGGATAATAGCGGGCATGGTTCACTCCTTCTGGCAGATTTCTTGAAATTACACGCGGATTCCGATCATGGGGCCACTTGGCGCAGCCATAGGTTCAGCGGAGGCTTTGAGCTTGTCTCGCCAGTATTGGGCTGCACCAATAAGACCAGCCAGGGGCTCTTCGAGCCAGGCTGGCTCCTCTATGGGCAGGGGAAAGTGATGATGCAGGGCCAGCAGATTTTCCTCGGCATCAATGCCCAAAGTACCGCCAGCCGTGTACGCGCCCATATAGTTGCCGCACAGAATTTCATACAGCAGGGCTGCATTGGTTTCCTCCACGCGGCCAAGATACAGGGTGACAACTAAGGCCTGTTCTTCTTCCAGAACGCAGAACAGACAAACAATGTTCTCATCCACGGTAAAAGAGGCGACATTATTGGCATCAAGAGTCAGGCCGCTACCATGAATAACCTGATTGATGTGATCTAAAATGTTTTGGGCGTTGGTCAGAATGTTCATACAAGTCTCCAGGGTGTTAAGTAGATGATACGTGTAAAAAAGCAAAAACAGGGCCAGATGATGAATTCCCTTTAAGTATAGGAAAGAAAACGCTCTTCTGGCAAGAAAAAATGGTTCTGAAAGATAATGGAGTTGGCGTGGGTGCCAGTTTTTTTGGCGATTAGTGGCAGATGGTTAATGGCCGATGGCTGGTGGTTTATGGTGGTCCACCATTGTGTGCGACCAACAGGGGTGTGGCAATCTTGATGACCTGGCAGAGGGTGTGGGAGATGGCCACGGCACTTCGTGCCTCACTATGGCGCCTTAGTCGTAGTGGCAGGGGGACAGGCACCTTGGCTGGTACCTTCGTACCAGTGCCAAGATGGAGTCCCCGTTAGGGTGGATGACGATGTAATCAGCCCTGCTCAAATATAGATACATACTTGAGCAGGGCTCTTTTGGTAGTATTTTTACTCTCGAGGAGCGTTCGTAGCATAGCGCATATCCCAGTCTTGGAGCTGCACTGTTGGAGCATCTGTATCCAGGTTTGAAAGTCTGTAGTTCAGAAATCCGTTTTTGCCAAATTCATAGCCATTCGCTTCGCCTCGTTGCTCACGGTAGTCCAAATGCATATCTACGCTGCCGTCCTGCAGAGTGGTAATTGTATAGGACATATGGTTGGCAACAGCTAAATGCGGGTGCATTTGGTAGCCAGCAACCTCTAAGTTGAACATGGTTTGATCAGACGACCGTAAGGATTCGTCCATAAGTCCGGACATGTTTTGATAGGCCATGGTTGCGATATGGCGTGCCCTGTTCTCACCACCCACGGCATTAATGAAGCCGTCCAGGAGCGCATGCTTCTGTTCCTCGGTAAAGGAGCGCACACCGCCATGGGTTCCATGAGGCTGACCATCGACAATCAGCATGGGTCGGCGAAAAAAGTCTTCGATAAAATGGTCAGGAAGCCCTCGGTAGCCTGGAGTTTTGACTTTTTGCAGTTCCGCTGTGAGCTCGGCTGACATATGTGCAGTAATGGCATTGCGGTCAATGGGAGGCTGACCGGCAATCAAGCTTTGAGTGCGAGTATCCATGGCAAATTGATCAGATGGGAAATGGACCCGGTCCATATCTATAATACGTCTGCGTGGAGTGCTGCTGAACAGTGCATCCCAGTGGTCCAGTCGAACAGCAGGGTTTTGCGTACCCAAACCTTGAAGAGTAAAGGTCATGCTCGCATTGTAGCCTCGTTCATGAGTATCTGGTTCAGAGTGTGCTTGTTGTTCAGACCAATCTATTGTTATTGTTGCTCCTTCACCTTGTGTTTGGACGGATAGGATATAGGTGGCGGGTCGTCCTGTGTACGGGGAAATAGGGTAGTTAATGCGGCCATCAATAATACCTGAATAGCTCTGTATATAGCTCGCATAAAGTGGTTTAAGACCTGGTGTATCCTCAGCAAAGGCCTCTAAGGCATCCCCCATGCGTGCTTGATGAGCCAGGCGGGCAATTTGTTGGGCCTGTGCCTGACCACCCACTGCATCAATGAATACTTGTACCTGTGCCTGTTGTTCTTCAATGGACATGCTTGAGCCCTGTCCGCCCATGTATTGCCCATTAACCACAATTCCACTGCGTTGAAAATCAAGAATAAATTGTTTTGCCAGTCCTCCCAGGCTCGTGGCTCCAGAATCCGGTCCTGTGTCCAGATCTTGCTGAAGCCCAGTCTGCATACGCCTGCTTATGGCTTCACGATTGATTTCTTCACGAGGAATCGCTTTCATTTCTTGACCCACAGCAACAACACCTTGCCCTGCCATCATGCGGGCTTCACCCATGGTCATTAAGCCAACAGCCCTCTGAGCCAGTTGGGCCTGGCCTGCGCGTGATGCATCGGCTGGGCCCAGGACTCTGATTAAGGCTGCCTCATTGGCAGCTGGAACCAGAATGGAGCGAACCAGGTCCATGCCTTCATTGGTAGCAGCGCCAATGTGGAGCTCTCCCATATTGCAGTTTTGACACAAGCGCTGGTAAAGATGAGACATTTGTTGAGAGGTAGACTTGGCAATCCTGGCGGCTTCTTCATGCATGGTACCAAGAGGTGCTCCAGCCTGAGCTTGAATATTCTGCAATCCAGCCACCATGCCTCTGACCTGCCCCGTATTCAGGAGAGTGGTCAGGTGCTGACGCTGGGCAGTGGACAGGTGCTGGGTTGCAGCGTCCATGGCATCATCCAGGGTTGTGTTTTCCTCTATCGCTGCTTTGGCCAGTTGACGGGTAAAATGTTCGACCCGGTCAGGCGTCAGGCCCTGAGCATCAGCAACACTAAGCAGGCTGTTGATGGTCGCCCGTAGGAGGTTTGTGGTTGAGGCCAGAGGAGGGGTGCCGCCCAGCTCGTCCTGGTTAAGGACAATTTCATTGCCAATGCGCACCTCAAGATGGTCAAAACGTGTAGCCAGATCGTTGCGCATGGTCTGCAAAGCATTACGG
>JAAYGZ010000251.1 GCA_012727515.1 Desulfovibrionales bacterium | reverse complement strand
CTGGCGCAAACACGGTCCTGATAAAAAATGAGTGGGAAATTATATTCTGTCAACTCTGTCCGCGATCATAACACATCCGCAGGTAACGAAGTATTCATCGTGCTCGCGGACTGAACCCTGGCCTTAAGCAATCATTCAACAGTGACACTTTTGGCCAGATTTCGTGGTTGATCCACGTCCTTGCCCAGGTACACGGCCATTTCATAGGCAAAAAGCTGCACAGCAGGCAAAACCATAAAGCTTTTAAAGGCCCCCCAGACATCAGGTAAAATCCACGGGCTGGTCACTGTAAGCGGGGCACTGGCATTCATAAGAGCAATAATGCGTCCGCCACGGGCCTGCACTTCCTGAAGGTTTGAGGCCACTTTGGGCAGCAACTCATCATGCACAGCCAGGGCAAAGGTGGGAAAATGCGCGTCAACAAGAGCAATGGGCCCGTGCTTCATTTCTCCGGCAGCATAGCCTTCTGCATGGATATAGGAAATTTCCTTGAGTTTGAGTGCTCCTTCCAGGGCCAAAGGAAAATACAGACCACGCCCAAGGAAAAAAAAGCTGCGCGCATCTGCATAGTCCAGACAAAGGTTCTGAGCCTGATCACGCAAGGCAGGCAGGGCTGATTCCAGAATGCTGGGCACACTGGTCAGTTGGTCCAGTCGGGCCGCCAGCTCGTCTCTGGTCAGCATGTTTTTGCGCTGGCACCAGTACAGAGTCAAAAGTACCAGGACGATCATCTGGCTGCACATGGCTTTGGTAGAGGCCACGCTGATCTCAGGGCCAGCCTGGGTATAGATGACATGATCTGATTCCCGCGCAATGGACGAACCAACCACATTACACAGACCAAGAATGGGCACGCCTGCATCGCGGGCAATGCGGATTGCTGCCAGGGTGTCAGCGGTTTCGCCAGACTGGCTGATGGTCAGTACCAGATCGCCAGGCAGAAACACCGTGTCCCTGTAGCGAAATTCCGAAGCTATTTCCACCTGAACAGGGATACGTGCCCAGGATTCCAGGAGATACTTGGCCCACAATCCAGCATGAAACGAGGTGCCACAGGCAACAATGGTCAGGCGCTGGGGCATATCCAGGTTTTCTGCTTCAGGCAGGCTCACCTGGCCTTCACGGATTCGTCCGGCCAGGCAATCGCGGATAACCTTGGGCTGCTCAAAAATTTCCTTGAGCATAAAATGCTTGTACCCGTCCTTTTGCGCGGCCTGCACGTCCCAGGAAATATGACGCACTTCTTTGGACTTGGGCTCTAGGGTTGCCGCATCAAAAACCTGCCAGGAATGGGCGTCAATTTCGACAATTTCATCATTGTCCAGAAAAACCACATCCCTCGTGTAGGGTAAAAAAGCCGGAATATCTGAGGCAATAAAATGTTCGCCCAGGCCCAGGCCCAGGAGCAAGGGGCTTGCTTTGCGGCTGGCCCAGATTTTTCCGGGATGTTCCCTGCTTATAAGGGCAAAGGCATAAGTGCCTTCCACACGTTGCAAGGCCCAGTGAATGGCCTGGAGCACATTGTCGGTTTGCTCAGCGCCCTGGGCAATGAGATGAACAAGGACTTCTGTATCTGTTTCAGAACGAAAGCTGTGCCCGTGAGCAACAAGATCTGCTTTAAGTTCGGCGTAATTCTCAATAATGCCATTATGGACCAGGGCAAAGCCATTGCCTGGGTCCATATGCGGATGTGCATTGCGCTCCACAGGCAGACCATGGGTGGCCCAGCGGGTGTGTCCAATGCCGCAGACAGACGAGGCAATGTCCAATCCGGCGATTTTCTGATCCAGGGCTCCCAACTTGCCTTCAGCGCGGATCACGCGCAGGGCGTCACCATATTGAAACGCCACGCCAGCAGAATCATAGCCCCGGTATTCCAGGCGATGCAGGCCTTCCACAATGGCTGGAATAGCTGGGCGATGACCAGAATATCCAATAATACCACACATAATTACTTCTCTCCTTCCTGACTGGCCTTGGTCCAGAATTCTGGCCAGCCCTGCAGCAGGTTGCGTAAGGCCTGGCCCCGATGGCTGCGCGCATTTTTAACTGCCGGATCCATCTGCGCTGCGGTGATGCCCAGTTCCGGATCAAAAAATACAGGGTCATAGCCAAAGCCCTGATGGCCTGCGGCAGACGTGCTTACCACGCCATGCCAGGCGCCGCAGCCCATGAGTTCCTGGCCGCCAGGAGTGCGGGCAAGCATCACACAGGAAAAATAACAGCCTCGGTTTTCCTGCGGTACATCCCGCAACGCGAGCAAGAGTTTGTCTATATTGGTCTGATCCGTGGCTTCAGGACCGCTGTAGCGGGCTGAATGCACGCCAGGCGCACCATGTAAGGCCGGCACAACCAGGCCAGAATCATCAGCAATGGCCACCAGCCCTGTGGCTTTGGCCACGGCACAGGCTTTGATGCGGGCATTTTCCTCAAAGGTGCTGCCTGTTTCGGCAATGTTGCCTAGTTCTGGAAAATCCTTAAGGCCAAGAACGTGTATATCTGGCTGCAAGCTGGTCAGCAGGGCGGAAAGCTCACGGATTTTTCCCGCGTTGCCAGTGGCCAGGACAAGAGTATTCATGGGCATACATCCACTATAATGTTAAGGTCGGTACGGCAGACAATTTTAAGCGTTTTTGGTTGATCTTTATGAACGTAATGACAGCGCTGCTTGCCATAAGTCTTTCATAACAACAGCACAGGCTCAGTGACCTTCTTTCAGAAGCCCTTGACCTGCGTCAACCCTTGAAATCTCTCCAACCAGGGCCAAGACCAGGCAAACACCAGGAAACTTGGTGTTGCGGGCAAGCAGTGGTCAGGGCCAGACCACGGACATGGCTCGTGTTTTTGTCTGATTGCCTTTCAGGGCAATCTGTATCACTCTTGGCACATACCAACTCTGCGCCTGAGCAGACGCATGTTGGTGGGAAACATATTCTTGCTGAACACCAAAACAACCAGTCACACAACTCATGGTTGGAGAACTCATGGATTTTACAGCTCTTGGCCTTGCTGACCCCGTTGTTAGCTCGTTAACCACGCTGGGCATTACAACTCCATTACCCATTCAGCGCCTGGCAGTGCCTGCGTTAGTGCAGGGCACTTCAGCCATGCTGCTTTCACGAACCGGGTCTGGCAAAACCCTGGCCTATGTGTTGCCTGTTCTGACAAAGATCAATCCAGACCTGGCCAAGGTCCAGGCTGTGCTCCTGGCTCCCACACATGAACTGGCCATGCAGATTTATCGCGTGGTAAATGAAGTAATCAAGCATGCAGGGCTTGCTGTGCGGGCCCAGGCCCTGATTGGTGGGGCAGCCAGCAGCCGTCAAGTGGAAGGACTTAAAAAAAAGCCGCACATCATTGTAGGCTCTGCAGGACGCATGGTTCATCTGATGGACCTGGGCAAACTTTCACTGCGCGATGCTTCCTGGCTGGTTGTGGATGAGGCAGACCGGATGCTCATTGATGAACACATGCCCCAGATACGGCGCATAGCCAAAGAACTCAGCCCGTCAGCCTGCTATGTCTTTGTGTCAGCGACAGAAAGCTCAGCCACAACCCGTGCGGCACGCCTTCTGGCACCTGAGATGAATGTGTTGCAGGTACAGGAAGAGCGCATCAATCCGTCCATTCGACATACATTTCTGCTTTGCGAGGAACGAGACAAGATTGACTGGGTGCGCAAAATTGTGCGGGGGCTACAGGTCAGACGAACTCTGGTCTTTGTTCACAAAGGGCCTGATGCGCAACGAATGCGTGAACGTCTGGCCTTTCATGGCCTGGCAGTTGCGGACCTGCATGGTGCGCAGGATAAGTTTGCCCGTCAGGCAGCTCTGGATGGATTTCGTGCCGGACGAATCAGCGTACTGATTGCTTCGGATATTGCAGCGCGGGGATTGGATATAGCTGAAGTTGAGCTGGTGATTAACGCGGATGCGCCAAGTCAGAGTAAAGACTATATACACAGGGCAGGCCGTACAGGCCGGGTAAACGCGCAAGGACTTGTGCTTACACTGCTTCAGGCAACAGAGCTTCGTCTTGCACAGCGCTATGCGCAGGAATTGAACATTAGCGTGGAACAGGTGCGCCTAGAGCGCGGACTCATAGTGCCCGCAAACCAGCAGCGTGAACGCCAGCAGCCCGCAGCAGGGGCCCCACGGCGTGCGGCTTCAGCGAAAAAACAAAGGCCCGGACCCAAGCGCTCTCAGCGACCCATATCAAGCAGAAAAGAACAATAAGAAATGCGTCAGTGGCATGGCCTGACGTTATGCCCTTTTTTGCGGTGGTGTTGCATTATGTTAAGGAGGCGCTGATTAAATCAGTCATGT
>JAAYGZ010000022.1 GCA_012727515.1 Desulfovibrionales bacterium | reverse complement strand
GCACAACATCTTCATCTGCAAACACGACAGCCTCGGCTTGAAAACCTCCATTGCGTCCAACTATCCGTTCATACGTGACATCTTCACTTTCTACAGGCCGCCGACGCCTGTTTACAAAAGCAGTGATGTGGACAAAAATCTGCTCTCCATCTGCATCAGATGTAATAAAACCAAATCCTTTTTCATCTTTCCACGTAGTAATTCGACCCTTGTAGCGCATAGTGGCTCCCAATTATATAAAAACATATTGCTACAAAGAAAAACTCACTTAAGCAAAAAAACAACAGCCTGGAAAAGCAGTACTGCTTTCCCAGGCTTACAAAGTGTGCCCGGCGCGTTAGCGTCGTGGGCCACTGCCTCGTGAACGGTCAGACCGGGAGCGGTCACCATGTCCTCCACCACGAGGACGATCCGGTCGCGGAGCGCGTGGCTGTTCTGGCTCCGGCTCTTCGCCCAGTTCTTCAAGAATAATGGCTTTGCGGCTCAGTTTAATGCGTCCGGACGGTTCAATATCAATGACTCGTACCCGAATGACATCGCCCTCCTGCACCACATCCTGGACCGCATTAACGCGCTCACGGGCCAGTTGCGAAATATGACACAGCCCTTCAAGGCCGGGCAGAATTTCAACAAATGCGCCAAAGTCCATGATTTTTTTGACAATACCATCATAGTCCTTGCCCAGTTCTGCCTTTTGGTCATAGTACAGGACCATTTCCCTGGCCTTATCAAGAGCAGTCTGATTCGGAGCAAACAGGGAAATCCTGCCTGAATCATCAATATCAATATCCGCCTGGGTTGCCTCGCAAATGGCCTTGATATTCTTGCCACCGGGCCCGATAACATCGCGGATTTTATCCGGTGAAATATGCACCACTTCCATCTGAGGCGCAAATCTGGACAGCTCGCCACGAGGATTGGCGATCAGGGTTTCCATCTGATCAAGAATATGCAGTCGTGCAGCACGGGCCTGGTGCAGGGCCTGCTGCATGACCTGGGCAGGGATACCGGCAATCTTGATATCCATCTGAATGGAGGTCACTCCATCCCTGCTGCCCGCAACCTTAAAGTCCATATCACCAAGATGATCCTCGTCACCAAGGATATCTGTCAGTACCAGATATTCTTCGCCTTCCTTGATCAGCCCCATGGCAATGCCAGCCACTGGAGTTTTAATGGGCACGCCAGCATCCATGAGCGCCAAAGTGCCACCGCACACAGAAGCCATGGACGAAGAACCATTGGACTCCATAATGTCGGACACAACGCGGATAGTGAAGGGAAACTTATCTGTACCAGGCAAAACAGGAGTAAGAGCGCGGTCAGACAAAGCGCCATGTCCTACTTCACGCCGTGAAGGAGCACGCAAGGGCCGTGCCTCGCCCACACTGTACGGGGGGAAATTATAATGCATCAGAAAGCGCTTGGACACTTCGCCGGCCAGGGTTTCCACACGCTGTTCATCCCTGGTGCTGCCCAGGGTGCAGGTACACAGGGCCTTGGTTTCACCACGGGTAAAAATGGCTGAGCCATGGGTGCGCGGCAGCACTCCGACTTCCATGGTGAGCGGACGAACCGTGGTTAAGTCACGCCCGTCAATACGTGTCTTCTCGGTCAGGATACGCTGACGAACCAGCTTTTTTTCCAGATTTTCCAGGACATCGCCCAGATTTTTCAGGCGTTCCGGAGTGTTGGCAAAACGCACATTCAGCACCTCCAGCACATCCTGACGCACCTTTTTCTTGGCGTCCCTGCGATCCATCTTGCCAGGTACTGTAAGGGCCTTGGCCAGAGGAACAGCGGCCAGTTCTTCCACAGCCGCAATAAGTTCTGCGTCTTCCTGAGGCGGAGTAACCACAAACTTTTCCTTGCCCACTGCCTTGCGCAAGGCTTCCTGCGCATCCAGAAGCGGAGCCAGCTGTGCATGGCCCCAGGCCACGGCCTCGGCCATAACATCTTCAGAAAGAAACTGCGCACCGCCCTCAACCATGACCACGGCCTCGCGGGTCCCTGCCAGAACCATGTTCAGTTCACTGTGTTCGAGCTGAGATGTGCTGGGATTGAGTATAAATTCTCCATTATGGTAGCCAATACGAATGGCTGCCACCGGGCCCTGAAACGGAATATCAGAAATATGCAGGGCCGCTGAAGCGCCAAGCATGGCCAGAATATCTGCCGCATATTCCTTATCAGAAGAAATGACGGTGGCAATAACCTGGATTTCATGAGCGCAGCCCTTGGGAAACAAGGGGCGAATCGGGCGGTCAATAATGCGCGATGTCAGGGTCTCATGGTCACTTGGCCGACCTACTTCACGGCGAAAATAACTGCCGGGAATGCGCCCTGCTGCATAGAGCATTTCCTGATAATTACAGGTCAGAGGAAGAAAATCCACCTCACGGTCCATGGCCTGATGCGTGGCTGTGACCAAAACAACTGTGTCACCCCAGCGCACAGTAACAGCGCCACTGGCCTGCAGGGCCAGCTTGCCGTGTTCAAGAATAATCTCACTGTTGCCCAGTGGGATACTCTGTCGGGTGGTGTGAAAAACTGCCATAAAGCACCTCATAAAAAGAGTCGTGCGTTCCCGGAGACAGCAAATGGGTTTGGTGTTTAGTGCCTGGCACAACTTTATGTGTTGCGCTACGAACTAAACACAAAACCGTAAAACGAGCTGTCTGGAACGCGGGTTCAAAAAAAGGCGGGGCCAAAAGCCCCGCCGGGAAAAGCCTACTTGCGCAGGCCAAGCTGGGCGATCAGATCGCGATAACGCTGAACATCCTTGTCTTTCAAATAATTGAGCAACTGTCTGCGTTTACCAACCAGTCTGAGTAAGCCTGTGCGGGAATGAAAATCTTTTTTATGGCCTTTGAAATGCGCGGTCAGGTATTCAATCCGGGCAGACAGCAAAGCAATCTGCACTTCAGGAGAGCCTGTATCTGTTTCTGTTTTGCCATAGGTTTTGACAATTTCCGCTTTACGTTCAGGGGTTAAGACCACAGCCATATCCTCCGGTTTAATGTTTTATGATGCATGTTCCTTACCAGGTGCGAACTCAAAACCACTACGCCCATACTCCACGCAGAATTGTCCAGACCAGAATGCCATCTTGGATCTTGACTTCTGCTAAAGCCAGAGGCGCTTTGGCTACGGTCAGCAGTAAGGCCTTATCCCCTTCCAGAGCTGGATACGCAGGAAACAATGCAACCGGCAGTTGCCCGCCATGCTTGATACTTGTTTCCTGGTCAGCGGTCAGCACGACTTTGGGCCAATGCGGCAAAGCCATGTCCAAAGGGATGACCAGATCAGCAAAGTGATCCTGACTTTCCAGCACTGCGTCCAGACTGTGGGCCTGGGCCAGGGTAAAGGGATGACTTGCTTCCCGTTCGAGTTCACTGAGCACTGCTCCGCACCCAAGTCGTATCCCCAGGCTGTGGGCCAGGGACCGGATATAGGTTCCTGCGGAACAAGTGACTCGAAAATGTACCTGTGGAAGATCCAGGGCCAGAATCTCCACCTCAAAAATAGAAATTTCCTTTATTTTAACCGGCGTTTCCTGCCCGGCACGGTGCAGAGCATACAGCGGTTTGCCCTGATGCTTGGCTGCGGACACAGGCGGAACTTCCTGGCTGGTCTGGGTTTTCCAGGCCAGCACTTCCTGGGCAACTGCTTCTGGAGTCAAGGAGTCCCAGGGCCGAGTGGCAAGCACCTGCCCTTGAATGTCATAAGTATCGCTTGTCTGCCCCAGAATCAGGGTGCCGCGATAGGTCTTTCGATCAGCGCTTAAATATGTGGCAAGCTTCGTGCCCTGGCCCAAAAGGACCAGCAGTACACCTGTGGCCATTGGATCCAGCGTACCGGCATGGCCTATTTTTTTCTGTCCCAGCCTGCGTTTGATGCGATTCAGACAATCTGTGGAGGTCAGCCCGCCTGGCTTATGCAGGACAAGCACGCCGTCACGCTGGGTCAATGATGGGCGCTTGGTCATAGGGCCTCGTGGATGGCCTTGGTCACTGCCTGGACCAGACTGTTCTGGGCAGACTCCATGTCCACGTCCAGAATGCCACCAGCAGCATTACGATGCCCGCCGCCGCCAAAAGATGCTGCCACGGCCTGGACATTGATGCTGCCCTTGGAACGCAGGGAAAACTTAATGCCCTGCTCCTCTTCCCGCACACTAATTGCCACTTGCACGTCCTGAATATAGAGCACGGCGTTGACCAGACCTTCTGTATCTTCTGGTCCTGTGCTGGTGCGTTCAAACAAATCACGGGAAAAACTGATCAGGCCGATCCTGCCATCAGCATATAAACGCGCTTCCTGCAAAACCGTACCGCGCATTTGCAGTTGATTGAGTGTGCCAGTGGATTGGCGATGCTCGTGAAATGGCCCTGGCAACAAGCCCATGCGCAAAATTTCTGCCGCCATTTCCAGTGTTTCTGGCCGGGTATTATTAAAACAAAAATTGCCGGTATCTGAAATAAGAGCCAGGTAAATATATTGCCCCAGCATACCCACCAAAGGAATGCCCAGCTCCTGTGCCAAACGCCCGACCAACTCTCCCACCGAAGAGGTTCGCTGCTCTACCCAGTTCAACGTACCAAACAAAGGATTTGCCAGATGGTGATCAATGTTGATGACAGGCTTGGAGCCAAGCCACGGAAGAATGGCTGTTCCGGCTCGCTCTCTGTCGCCACAATCTAAAACAATAATCACATCAGGCTCTGCGGCAGGCAGTTCCGTTAAAATGGTCTGGCCTGAACCAATCCAGGCAAAACGATCTGGCAGCCCGGATTCATTAAACATCACCGCGTGTTTGCCCAGTATGGCCAAAATCTCGGCCATAGCAAACATGGACCCCAGCGCGTCACCATCCGGAGCCACATGGGTTGTAATCAAAAAATTATCTGTAGCGCGGATATACTCAGCGATCCGTTTCAGGGGGGGCATCATAGACCATGTCCTCCAGAAAGGTATCCCAGTGAAAACGCAAATCCGGAATACCCCGCAGCTTCAGTTCCTTTCCCAACCGGGTACGGAGATAACCCTTGGCACGCTGCAAAGCCTGGTCAATTTCTGGCTCTGCAGTGCGTCCACGAATATGGGTGTACAGAACTTCAGCTATGCTGAAATCCCGGTTCAAGCGCACTCCCGTCACTGTCAATAACTGCAAGGCTGGCTCCTCCAGCTCCTGCACAATGACTGTACTCAGAACATGCATGATTTGGTCTGCCATCTGCGTGGCCCGGCGAGAGTTGTTTCTGCGCATAGTTGTTTTTACGCTCCAAAAATTTCCATATCTGCATGAACAAGTTCGTCAGCGGTCGTGCCTTCCACCATGGCCAAAACCTTGGATAGCTGACTGTGTACAAAACCAGAGTCATTGGCAACCGTGACCACGCCCAAAACAAGGGTATGGTGGGCATCCTGGGCTTCTGTCTCTGCCACAGCCACATTAAATGTGTTACGCAATTTCTGTTTCAGGCTGGTGGCGCTTTTTCGCTTTTCCTTTAAGGAAAAAACGCCATGCAGCCTGAATTCCAGTCGCAGCGACCCAATAATCATAGCGATTGCGCCTAGATGGTCCGCGCCTCTTCAACGTGCTCAAAGGCTTCAATAATATCACCCACTTTAACATCATTGAAGTTTTCCAGGCCAGCGCCACACTCATATCCTTTGGCCACTTCGCGAGCATCGTCCTTGAAGCGCTTCAGGGATGACAATTTGCCGGTGTAAATAACCACGCCATCACGCAGTAAACGAATATTCGCGTTGCGCTTGAGTTTACCATCACTGACCATACATCCGGCAATAGTGCCGACCTTGGGAACACTGAAAGTCTGCTGCACATCAGCCTGACCAAGATACACTTCTTTGATATCAGGTGACAGCATACCAGACATGGCGGCCTTAATATCATCCACCAGCTTGTAGATAATATCGTAAAAGCGGATATCCACTTTTTCCTGTTCAGCAATATCTTTGATTTTAGCTGTGGGTCGGATATTAAATCCAATGATAATTGCGCCTGAGGCAGAAGCCAGCAGAATATCAGATTCTGTTATCGCACCAGCGCCGCCATGAACAAGACTGATCTTGACTTCATCAGTGGACAGCTTGTGCAATGCTTCAGACACAGCTTCCAAAGAGCCTTGCACATCTGCCTTGACCAGCAGGTTTAAGGTCTGGGCTTCTTCGCCAACCTTGGTCTTGAGGAAACTTTCCAGAGTAACCTTGGATTCCTTGGCCAGCTCTCGCTCACGGTGCTTGATACGTCTGTCTTCTGCAATTTTGCGGGCAACTTTTTCATCTTTGACAATGACAAACTCATCGCCAGCTTCAGGAATAGACTCAAAGCCCTGAATTTCAGTTGGAATCGCCGGCCCGGCAGTTTTAATCTGACGGCCCTGGTCATCAAACATGGCGCGCACCTTGCCGCTGATCAGCCCACAGACAAAGGCATCGCCCTGGTTGATCTGCCCTTCCTGGATAAGCACGGTGCCCACAGGTCCACGGCCCTTGTCCAGCCTGGCTTCAACAATATGTCCTCGGCCAGGTTTATCAGGGTTAGCCCGCAAATCCAGCACTTCTGCCTGCAACAGGATAAGCTCAAGCAGTTCGTCCAGACCAATACGCTTTTTGGCCGAGACATGGGCATAAATTGTCTCACCGCCCCAATCTTCGGGCATAAGCCCCAGATCAGACAATTCGCGTTTAATACGATCCGGATCAGCAGTGTCTTTGTCAATTTTATTGACGGCCACCACAATAGGTACGCCTGCGGCCTTGGAGTGGCTCACTGCCTCACGGGTCTGTTCCATGACCCCGTCATCTGCAGCCACAACCAAGACAACAATATCCGTCACCTTGGCTCCTCGGGCACGCATGGTCGTAAATGCTTCGTGGCCAGGCGTATCCAGAAAAACAACTTCGCCGCGATGCGTTGTTACATGGTAGGCACCAATGTGCTGGGTAATACCGCCAGCCTCACCAGTGGCCACGCTGGTGCTGCGAATGGCATCCAACAAAGAGGTCTTGCCATGATCAACATGGCCCATGATGGTCACCACAGGCGGACGCGGCTTTAAATCTTCTGCCTTGTCTGCTTCTTTAGGCAGAATAAATTCGTCTTCGGAAAAACCAACCTTTTCTACTTCATAATGAAATTCAGAGGCCACCAGAAGCGCAGTGTCAAAATCCAGGGCCTGGTTGATAGTCGCCATAACGCCCATGCTGAACAGGGCCTTGATCAGATCCTGGGCCTTTACTCCCATCTGATGGGCCAGATCTGCGAGCCTGATCGTATCTTCAACGCGAATTTTCCGTTTGGATGCCTTGAGCGGCTGCGTCATTGCCCCGCCATCATGGTATCCACCCTTGCCTGCGCGTCGAGCCTCAGCACGCTGCGCTTTTTTTCCCTTGCCCAGTGAAAATTCTTCCTTGCGATACAGATCAGCCGCATCAACAGTACGCCGTCCTTTTTTCTTTTTGTTACGCGACGTATCACGACTTGGTTCCGCAGCAGGACTGACTGGTGGACGCCCTGGTCCGTCTGGACGCGCTGCAGGAGCATGTGGGCGCTCAGCCCCTGCCGGACGCGGGGCATATGGACGAGCAGCTCCTGGTCCGGCAGGACGCGGAGTATATCCCGCTGGTCCCAGGGGCCTGGCAGGCGCTTCGCTGGGGCGGGTATCTGGAAATTCGACAATTTTGGGACGAGAAATAACTTTTACCTGCACAGCCGGAGGT
>JAAYGZ010000250.1 GCA_012727515.1 Desulfovibrionales bacterium | reverse complement strand
TCTGCAAATTCCCTATACCTTTGTCTGTATAGGAAAACGTTGGGTGTAATTTTTTTCAGAATCTTGCCAAGAAGCGTCAAACCAATCTTTGCTGACATCAATTCCTACAACCATAAATATACCTCGCCTGATAAAATGCCGTGGCCTACACCATCCAGCCTGAATACGGGGTCTTGCCCCAATGAACTGTCCGGATTTTGGCCAGGGCAGAAAGGGCGACCATCATTGCGAACAGCCTTTATGGCTCATGACTAGCAACGGCCTCAGCCCCTTTCCTTGTGTTGACTGTAGGTCTACATTCAACAGATGCAAGCATAGGATGACTTGTTTTGATTTAAACAGCGCTTCCTTAATGCGTTTTCAGTACAGAACAAATTTGGCCAGGCGACCATCCAGTCCACCATTTTTAAGTGGCTTTTTCCATTCAGGCCGCAGGCCAATATGCTTCAGCCAGGTCCGGTCTCCGAAATACACATAGGCGGTGGAGCCTGTGCAGTGTTGTTTTATGTGGTCGCCAAAACGCTTATACCATGCGCCCATGTCTTCTTGTCTGCCCAGGCGCAGGCCATAGGGTGGATTACAGATGATGGTTGTCTGGCGCATATCGGTGCGTTCAAAAAAATCCTTTCTTCCTACCAGTACCTCGTCACCACCAGGCACGTGCCCTAAGTTAGTGCGCGTTGCGGCCACGGCTTTGGGGTCCACATCACTGGCGCGGATGAGTGCAGGCAGCTCTGCCGTGTGTGCATGGGATTTGATCTGGCTCCAGAGCTGAGGGGCAAAGTCTGGCAAATGCATAAATCCGAAATGGGAGCGCAACAGGGCCGCAGGCAGGTTCAGGGCCAGCATCAGGGCTTCGCAGATGATGGTTCCTGATCCGCACAGGGGATCAATAAGAGATGTCGTGCCATCCCAGCCACTCATGCGCAGCATGGCTGCGGCCACTGTCTCGTGCATGGGTGCATCCACGCTGGCCATGCGATAGCCGCGACGATGCAGAGAACCTCCAGATACATCAATACTGATAACAGCCTGGTCATGGCGGATATGCAGGTGAATCCACAGGTCTGGCTGGCGCGTATCCACATTGGGCCGATGCCCGCCATGATCGCGAAACCAGTCTGCCACAGCATCTTTGAGCTTGAGCGCGGCAAATTGGGAATGGCCGATAGCGCTTTCTGAAACATTGGCTGTGATGGCAAAGGTCTGTTCAGAACTGAGAAAATCTGACCAGCAAATATCCCGGCCTGCCGCGTACAGGGCCTGTGCTGATGGGCAAGGGCAGTGCCTGAGCGGAGCCAGAACCCGTGTGGCAAGTCGGGAGTAATACACAATCCGGTACATGACAGCAGGGCTGGCCTGAAAGCGTACAAAACGAAATCCAGGCTCGCAGTGGGTTGCGCCCAGGTCAGTACACTCATCACAGACCAGGGCTTCCAGGCCGTCAGCTACTTGTGCGGTATAGGTGTGTGTTTGTTGATAGTCATACATCTGGTGGTACTCATTGTGGCGCAGAGGTGAATGCTGAAATTATATCTCATGCCGCGCAGGCGGATCAGGCACGCGCTCGGCCCAGAATCGCGCCAGAGTCATGCCGGACAGATTCTGCCACAGGCTGAAAACAGCTCCGGGCAGGGCGGCCTGAGGGCCAAAAAAAACTGTTGCCAGTGCAGCGGCCAGCCCGGAATTCTGCACGCCCACTTCTATGGAAATAGTCCTCGCAGCTATGATTGTGGCTCCTAAGGAACGAGCGCTCCAGAACCCTGCCACATATCCCAGGCCATTGTGCAGGATTACAGCCAGGATCACCAGGGCGGGAAAATCAAGAATATGTTTCTGGTTCAGCCCCACCACACAGGCAATAACCGCACAGATGGTCAGGGCTGACAGGGCGGGAAAAACACTGAGCACAGGCTTGAGGCGCTCGCGCAGCACATGGCGCAGCACCAGGCCGTCCAGCAAGGGAAAAACCACAATCCAGAATACAGACTGTACCATGGCCCAGAAATCGACATGGACCCGCTGCCCGACCACCAATTCCATCAGAACTGGCGTGGCCACAGGGGCAAGCAGAGTGGAAAGAAGAGTCATGACCACGGACAAGGGCACATCGGCCCTGGCAAAATAGGTGATCACATTGGAAGCTGTGCCAGAAGGAGAGCAGCCCACCAGGATAACTCCTGCGGCTATGGTGGCTGGCAGGTTCAGAAAAATGCAGATGCCCCAGGCAATGGCGGGCATAAGGGTATATTGCAGAGCCACTCCCATTGCGGCTGTGCGCCAGTGCTGGCCTACACGAACAAAGTCCGAAAATTCCAGGGTCAGGCCCATGCCAAACATAATAAGGCCCAAGCCCAGGGAAATATGCGGCGCAATCCAGGTAAAAATCGGAGGATGCACAAGGGCCAAGCCTGAAAAGCTCAGAGCCAGGGGCAGATAATTGCGTTCAATCCAAAGGGCTAATCTGTGCACCATCAACGCCTCGGAACCAGGCAGGAAACGCCAGGGTTATTTTTTAGGAAAATGCGGATTACACTTGGCCCTGTATTGAGATAGTGCAGGCCATTTCTGCCTTCGCCAGCTTGTGAATCTTTATCCACAAGCTGGTGTCAGAACGGGCACCCCTGGTGGAGCGCTTCAGAGATGCCCGTTCTCAGGTCACAGACTTACGGCGCGATACAAGCGGGCCAAGGTGCGTTCTTTGCCCAGCACATCCATGGTTTCAAATAGCCCTGGGCTCATGGTGGTGCCGGTAATGGCCACGCGCATGGGCTGGGCCAGGGCCTTGAATTTGATTCCACATTCTTCCAGATACGCAGCAACCATATTTTCCAGGCTTTTCTGGTCAAAAGAGGCCAGGGTTTCCATGCGTTCTGCAAGGATGCGCAGATGCTGGCGTATTTCCGGGGTCAGGAATTTGTCCACAGCGTGTTGATCATAGGGCAGGGCCTCGGCCTCGTGTAAGAAAAATTCAGCTTGTTCGGCCATTTCCTTCAGGGTTTTTGCTCTGGGCTGAAACAGGGGCACAATGGCTTGCAGATATTCCTGCGCGGGCTGAAAGTTGGTTGTTGTGGTAATGATTTCACCCAGCAAGCGGGCCAGGCGCGGCACATCACCTGTCTTGATAAAATGGCTGTTGGTCCAGCCCAGCTTGTCCATATCAAAAACCGAAGCGGATTTGCCCAGGCCTTCAAGAGAAAATTTCTGAAGCAGATCGTCCATAGTAAAAAGTTCGTCATCACCATGGGACCAGCCCAGGCGCACCAGATAACTGAGCATGGCTTCAGGCAAATAGCCCATCTCTTTGTAGAGCATGACTGATGTTGCGCCGTGTCGTTTGCTCATTTTCTTTTTGTCCGGGCCTAAGATCATGGGCACATGGCCAAAAAGCGGCAAAGGAAAGCCCAGGGCCTGGTAAATAAGAATCTGCTTGGGCGTATTGTTCTGATGATCATCGCCACGGATAACATGGGTCACGCCCATTTCTGCATCATCCACCACCACAGCCATCTGGTAAATGGCAGAGCCATCAGCCCGGCGCACCACAAAGTCGTCCATTTCCTGCACATCCCAGGCAATGGGGCCTTTGACCAGATCATCAAAAACAACCTTGCCTGTGAGGGGAGTCATAAAACGCACCACCCGGCCCGGACCAGGCCCCAGGCCTTTGGTGCGACAGCAGCCATTATATTTGGGCTTTAAGCCCTTGGCGCGGGCCTCTTCGCGCATCTGCTCCACTTCATCCGGAGTACAGGAACAGTAATAGGCATGGCCACTGGCCAGAAGTTTATCCACATAACTGTTGTAGATGTCACCGCGCTCACTCTGAAAATACGGCCCTTCGTCAAAATCAAGGCCCAGCCAGTGCATGGCGTCAAGAATGGCGTCAGTCATTTCCTGGGTGGAGCGGGCCTGGTCTGTGTCTTCAATGCGCAGAACAAATTTGCCGTTATTTTTGCGGGCATAAAGATAATTAAACAGGGCTGTGCGCGCTCCGCCAATATGCAGATAACCGGTGGGGCTGGGGGGAAAGCGCGTTACAATTGTGGTCATGGGTACTCCAAAAAAAAGCGGCCTGGCCGCTTTGTATAGTGATTGAGGGGAACGTACTGCGTACAGTCTTTTAGTACTTCTCAAAGGCAAATCCTGGCTGTATGGCTGCCCGCACAGACGGGCTATCCAGGATGACAGGATTAAGGAGGCACTGACTAAATTCTGTACAAAGATTCAGTGTTTTCATGTCGCGATCATATATTAAGGATAAATGCCGAGCCTTGTTTCCATGAAGAAAATATCTCTAACAATAACAATGGGACAGGCGGTTTTCTTGTTTGTCATTCCGACCGAGTGTAGCGAGCGGAGGAATCTCGAGATCCCTCGACTCCGCTCGGGATGACATGAAATTACGATGACTATAATCGTACG
>JAAYGZ010000249.1 GCA_012727515.1 Desulfovibrionales bacterium | reverse complement strand
TGCGCCATGAAACCGCAGCCCTGTTCATCTTATCCCTGCATCATTGGGCTAGCTGGTCAAAGGCGGAAGAACTCTAAACTCCCTGCCCCCTTCAGACCAGCATTCAGAAACCTGTGTCCAGCCCACAGCAGGCAATGACAAGACCCATGTCTTGCACTATGCGCATGGAAAATTCCTTTGTATCACGCCACGGGGAGACACATGCGCACAGACATTTTGGATCGTTTGTTCTGGTTTCATAGTGCGGTCAAAAAAGGCCAGACGCCCAACAAACGCCATCTGGCCGAACATTTTTCCATCACTCCACGCCAGGCCCAGCGGGACATTTCTTTGTTGCGCGACAAATACAGCGCACCCTTGCGCTATGAGGCCAGGCTGCATGGATTTATCTACGATGACCCAGCCTTTGAACTGCCCATGATGCGCGTGGATCAGCGCGAAATGCTCGCATTCTTACTGGCTCAGAATCTTGTTCCACCCGGAGATAACGGAGCAATCCGCCGCGTGCTTGATGCCTTTGCCCACCGCATTTGTCTTGACCCGTCTGCTGATCTGCTCTGCGCCCCTGTTGAAGAATGTTTCTCCGCCACCTGGCAGGGCTATGCTCCGGCTGATGAGCATGTTTTTGATACAGTTGTCCGTGCTCTGCAAAAGACCAAAGTGCTTTCTTTTCAGTATGCTGCACCAATGTCTGATCCAGCCATGCGCCGCGTGGAGCCGCATCACCTTGTGCACTACATGGGTTCCTGGATGCTTGTGGCCTGGTGTCTGCACCGCAAGGGCTGGCGAACATTTCATCTGGCCCGCATGAGCCGGACAGCATGTGCAGACCAGACCTTTGCGCGTCGCCCCTGGGCAGAATGGCAACATCATGTGCATGGCAGTTTTGGCGTATTTCAGGGCCATGAACGCGAACAGGCTGTGCTCCATTTTACCGCGTTTCGTGCGGCCTGGGTGCGCCATGAAGTCTGGCACAAAGATCAGAAACAAAGAGATTTGCCTGATGGTGGGCTGGAACTGCGCTTTCCCGTGGCAGATTACCGGGAAGTGGTCATGCATATTTTGCGCTACGGGGCTGATGTCCGCGTTATTGCTCCAGAAAAATTACACCAGGCAGTACGAGAAGAAGTACAGCGCCTGAGCACAGCCTATAACATTGTGCACTAATTTTTTAAGGGAGGACAGAAAATGTCTCCCTGAGGATGCTACACGTACAGCAAACATCAGGAGGACATATGCACATCACCCGACGCGGTTTTTTCAAGGCCCTGGCCCTGGTGGCAATCCCAAACACCGGACTGGCCCACAATCCACCCTCTTATACGCTCAATCGCTTTTATATCGCAGGCCTGCAATATTATAAGGGGCTACAGATCCTGACGCACATGCGCCCTGGCGATACCCTCACCCTGAGAGCAGAGCCTGATAACATCCACGACCACTACGCAGTGCTTATCCGCGGCTACGGGCACAAGCTGGGCTATGTGCCGCGCACAGATAACC
>JAAYGZ010000248.1 GCA_012727515.1 Desulfovibrionales bacterium | reverse complement strand
CCTGAGTCGTGAGCCTGGCTTAAATCAGGGCTTCCTGAGGTGGTCACGGAATTTTTGGTCATTGTCGCGTCAGTGGCGCTTTTTTCACATACTTGATTTTTCCTCTGTGTTCGCCTTGCAGGTATTTCTCTGACAGAACTGGACCTGCTTAACAGGTATGAGCCTTCAGTTCCGAACTTTTTCAGGCTCGACTTCTTTATTGTCTTTGTTCATACTTTTTGTGTTGTGACAAACTGCCTAACCCCTTGGACACATATCCATGACCATGACTTCCACTTCAGGAACGCTCTTTGCCATCAAGCGCTATGCTGTGCATGATGGACCTGATCTGCGTGTAACAATTTTTTTTAAGGGTTGCCCTTTGTCGTGTCTGTGGTGCCATAATCCTGAAGGCATGGACTTTAGCCTGGAAATTCTGACCCGGCCTGAAAAATGTGTGGCCTGTGGGGACTGCGTGCCTGCCTGCCCTGATGCGGCGTTATCCCTTGGCCCTGCTGGCCCCATGCGGGACACCTCGTGCACCCTGTGCGGGCATTGTGCGGAGATTTGCCCTGCCTTGGCCCATGAAGCTGTGGGACAGATCTGGACCCTTGAGGCTGTGTTGGCGGAAATCCGCAAGGAATTGCCTTTTTTCCAGGGCACTCAGGGCGGGGTGACTTTTTCTGGGGGCGAACCCCTGGCACAGCCAGATTTTTTACACGCCCTGCTTGTGGCCTGCGGTCAGGAAGCCATTCACAGGGCAGTAGATACCAGTGGCCATGCCCCCTGGCCTGTGCTGGAACGCATTGCCAGGCATGTGGATTTGTTTTTATATGATCTCAAACACATGGACCCGCATGTGCATAAGCAGATGACCGGAGTGGAAAACAGCCTGATTCTGGACAATCTGACCCGTCTGGCCAGTTCTGGAGCACAGATTGTTGTTCGAGTACCACTTATTGCCCATATTACTGATACTCCAGAAAATCTGGCCAGGACTGCTGATTTTGTGGCCGGGCTGCCAGGTGTACGTTCCTGTGATCTGCTGCCCTATCACGGCCTGGCCCAGAGCAAGTACGCCAAACTTGGCCGCGCCTTTCCAGGAACCCATCTTGTTTCTGTATCTCAGGAGCGCATTGCTGCTGCTGGTGCTCTCTTTACGCAGCGCGGGCTTTGTGTCCGCATAGGAGGATAAATGAACGCTCGTATTGCCCGGCTACGCCAGGAAAGTTTTTGCGCTGAACCGTCAGTTTCCATTGAACGGGCCATGCTGGAAACAGCCGTGTACCGCGCTGAGTATGGCAAGCATTCCCTGCCTGTGCTGCGGGCTTTGGTTTTTCAGGAATTATGCGCAAAAAAAACCATCTTTCTGGGCAAAGATGAACTTATTGTCGGGGAACGCGGGCCGTGCCCAAAATCTGTGCCTACATTTCCAGAACTGACCTGTCACAGCGCCGAGGATCTGCGGGTGCTTAATTCCCGGCCCATGACCCGCTACCATGTGGCAGAGCAGGACATTGCCACCTATGAAACAGAGGTCATTCCGTACTGGACAGGCAGGTCCATGCGCGACCGTGTTTTTTCTCAGGTTCCTGAAACGTGGCGAGCAGCCTATGAGGCCGG